>JAITKN010000135.1 GCA_031278415.1 Oscillospiraceae bacterium | reverse complement strand
CAAGCACCCTCGCCCCAAAATCCGCCAACATTTTCTCCTCAGAATACCTTTCGCTTGGCACGTCTTCCAAAACATCGTGCAAATAAGCCGCCGCAACGACATCTTCGTTATCCGTATATCTACTGACGATTTCCGCCACCATTCTTGGGTGTGTGGCATACGGCACGCCAGAACCTTTCCGGAACTGATTGTCATGCGCGTATTCCGAAACGGCTCGGGCTTGTTTTATACGCTCTTGTCCGTTCATAATTAACCCTCTTCCAAATAATGCTTACGCAAAATCGGGTCGGCATGCGATCCGCCCGCAGTTATTGCTTTGTTATACAAAATTAAGCCTTTTTTCGGTACACGAGCGTATATACAACGCCAACTGTTACACCGCCGCCGAGTATATTTCCAAGCGTTACGGGAAGCAGATTGTTCAGCAGGAACGCTCCCCACGTAAGCGCGTTATTGCCCGCTATGGGGTAAGTGTTCTGCGCGATTATACCGGCGGGAATGTAGTACATATTCGCTATACTGTGTTCGTACCCTGAAAGTACAAAAATCATAATCGGGAAAAACAAACCCGCAAGTTTGCCGCCCGCGCTCTGCGCTCCCGCGGCTATCCAGACCGCTATACACACGAGGAAATTGCAGAGGATTCCTCGAATAAACGCGTCGCTGAAAGTAAGCGTGACTTTCGCGGCAGCCGTATTCACCGCCGATTGAGCCGCCGCATTGCCGAACAAACCTAATGTGCCGCCATAGTTTACAGCCAACGCAATCAGAATTGAGCCGACAAAGTTACCGATAAAAACCGTAACCCAGTTCTTGAGCATACCGGCAACCGACGCCTCCTTACTCAGCACCGGAATAAGAATCAGCGTGTTTCCGGTAAAAAGTTCGCTGCCGGCAAGGAGACACATAGCCAGTCCGCCGGGGAAGACGCATGCGCCGATAAGTTTTGCCGCCGATGGGTTTTCGATAGCCGCCGAAGCTATGGTCGAGCCTACTCCGGCAATAGCGATAAATACTCCGGCAAAAACAGCAAGCAGAAACAGCTTGCATACAGAGTTTCTTGCTTTAGCCTTGCCGGAGACTATCCATTTTTCGAGTATTTCAGACGGAGCTAACATAAATCCGGATTCCTTTCATTTGTAAAAACAACCATAGCGCGAATTCAACGAAGCGGGCGGGAATTCAACGCCCGCCCTATACTCGCAAAGAGTTCCGCGCCAAGGTCTATTTAAGCGTTTTAGCCGCGGCGTCAACAACGTGAGATACCAAAACAGCGGTAGTAACCGCGCCGACGCTCGGCGTGTAGCTTACGCCGATTTTCTCCGCCGCAGCTTGGTCAGTATCGCCGACCATTTTGCCGTCCGCGCCGACAGACAGCCCCGCGTCGATTATAACCTGACCGGGTTTCATATGGCTCTCTCCGATAAGATTAGCCCTGCCCACCGCAACGACAATGACATCTGCTGCCGAACAAATTTCGGCGGTGTTCTCAGTAAACTCGTGGCAGTAAGTAATCGTAGCGCCGCGATTAAGGAGCAGAATCCCCAACGGTCGTCCTACGCGCAGTCCCGAACCTACAAACGCGACATTCTTGCCCTTGACATCGCCGTAGCCATAGTGGTCAAGAATCGCCATACACGCCGCCGGTGTGCAGGGAAACGCGCTGTTTTCGGGCTTAGGTCCCTCGCCGCCGCCAAATACCGTTCCGCCGAAACCATTGAATAATAGCGCGGTAGACGCATCGGTAGCTCCGTCAATGTCCTTTTTAGGGTCAAGCGTGTCAAAAACGTCTTTCTCAAAGGGTAACGGACGGAATATCAAAACGCCGTGAACTCCGTCGTCCGCGTTCAGTTCTTTAACCGCGCCGAGCAGATCATCCTTAGCGACATCCTGCGGAAGGACAACCTGTTTAACCGCCATACCGACGGTTTCACAGCGCTTCAGAGCGCCTTTCTCATACGACAAATCGTCCGCGCGCTCCCCAACGCGCAGGATCGCCAGGGTCGGAGTTACGCCCTTGGTTTTCAGCGCCGCGATTTGCGCCGTTACCTTCTCGGTAAGAGCGTCCGCGACAGGTTTCGCTGTAAGTTTTGTAGCCGGCATTTTCAGTTCTCCTTGTTGTTTTATTGTTATTCGTTTGGAAGTTTTTTAATATCGAACACAGAGCTATCTCAGCTTCGCCAAAACGCCGTCGTAAACCGCGTCAGCCTTTGGCAATGCTTTGTCCAGCAAGTTTTGCGCGTTAAGCTCCAATCGGTCGGCACATTCGCGATTGGTCATCATTTTAGTGTTAATGTAGATATTCAGTACTGCCGCTTGCATAGCGGCTTTGCAAAGTATCACGCCGCACCCCGCGTCGGAAACCGCAAGATTGCTGCCCTTTTCGGCGAACTCCGCAAGTAACTCAATAGCGGCATTGCAGTAAATCATAATTTCGTAAGGCACCTTACAGGCGCTATGCAGAGCGTTTTCCAGAACCTCGGCGCGAGTCGGATCGTCCTTCGGGATAGAGTACGCTTTGGCAAGCGGCTCAAACTCCTCCGCGTCGCGATCAATGCAGGTAAGCAATCCAAGTTGAACCGCCGTAGTTTGCTCAATGAGCCAGTTAACGCGTTCCTCGACATCCGCGTATTTCTTTTTGCCGAGTGTTAGCGCTCCAACCATATTACCCAATGCCGCGCCGACCGCGCCGACAAGGGCACTCGCGCCGCCGCCGCCGGGTGTCGGCGACTTGCCGGACAGCGCCGTTATAAATTTCTCTAAGGTCAATTCAACTAAACCATCCATTACCAAAAACCTCCTTCGGATAGCCGTAAGACGACTCGCTCCGTGCGGTATACAGGGACACGCGGAGCGTCCCTGCGCTTAACGACTCAATGCAGCGCCGCATTAAAACAATCCGCTGATTTTACCCGTTGCGTCAATGTCAATTTTCTCCGCGGACGGCACTTTGGGCAGACCGGGCATCGTCATAACTTCGCCCGTAAGCGCAACGATAAAACCGGCGCCCGCGCAGACTTTCAGATTGCGAACCGTAATTTTGAAATTTTTCGGCGCGCCGAGCTTCGCCGCGTCATCGGAGAAGCTGTACTGCGTTTTAGCCATACAAATAGGCAGATTATCGAATCCCAGCGCGGTAAGCTCCTTAATCTGATTTACAGCAGAACCGACAAGCTCAACACCGTCGGCGCGGTAGATTCGCGTCGCGATTGTGTCAAGTTTGTCTTTTATGGGAATATTCAGCTCGTAGGACTGCGTGAACTCCTTAGCCGCCCCGCTTTCCGCCAAGCGAATGACCTCTTTTGCGAGAGCCGCACCGCCCGCGCCGCCTTTTGCCCATACTTCGGACAATGCGACATTAACGCCGAGTTTCTTGCATTCCGACTCGACAAGCTCAAGTTCCGCCTTGGTGTCAGTCGGAAAAGCGTTGATGGCGACAACCGCAGGCAGCTTGAACACTTGCGTAATGTTCTCCACGTGCTGAAGCAGATTCGGCAGCCCCTTTTTCAACGCGTCCAGATTTTCACCGTTGCCGAGTTCCGCTTTCGGTACGCCGCCGTGCATTTTCAGAGCGCGAACAGTCGCGACTATAACAACCGCGTCAGGCTTCAAGCCCGCCATACGGCATTTGATGTCGCAGAACTTCTCGGCGCCCAAATCCGCTCCGAAACCGGCTTCCGTAACACAGTACTCGCCGAGTTTAAGCGCGAGTCGAGTCGCGGTAACGCTGTTACAGCCATGCGCGATGTTCGCGAAGGGTCCGCCGTGCTGGAACGCGGGAGTATTTTCCAAGGTCTGCACAAGATTCGGATTCAAAGCGTCTTTCAGCAACACCGCCATAGCGCCCTGAGCTTTAAGGTCGCTTGCCGTTACGGGCTTCTTGTCACGCGTGTAAGCAACAATCATCCGTCCAAGGCACTCTTTTAAGTCTGTGATGTCCTTAGACAGACACAAAACCGCCATAACTTCGCTGGCTACGGTGATGTCATAGCCGTCCTCGCGCACTACGCCATCGCCCCTGCCGCCGAGTCCATCCACTACGTTGCGGAGCTGACGGTCGTTCATATCAACTACGCGGCGCCATACAACGCGTTTCGTGTCAATATTAAGCTCGTTGCCCTGATATATGTGGTTATCAAGCATAGCGGCAAGCAGATTATTCGCCGCGCCAATCGCGTGGAAATCGCCTGTAAAGTGCAAGTTAATATCTTCCATAGGCACAACCTGCGCGTATCCGCCGCCGGCAGCCCCGCCTTTAACTCCGAATACAGGACCCAGACTCGGCTCGCGCAGCGCGATAACCGTCTTCTTGCCGAGTTTGGCAAGACCGTCGCCAACTCCGACAGTAGTCGTCGTCTTGCCCTCTCCCGCCGGAGTAGGCGTAATCGCCGTTACAAGAATCAACTTGCCGTCAGGCTTATCCTTTAAGTCGTCAAGAAGTTTGTAGTCAATTTTCGCTTTATAGTTGCCGTATTGCTCAACGTACTCCTCCGGAATGGAAAGTTTATCGGCAATCTCGGTAATCTTTTTCATATTGCCGGCTTGCTCTTGGGCGATTTCAATATCTGTTTTCATTGTTTCAGATGTCCTTTCAAAAATAGTCGTTGCAATCGCAACAACCCCCTCGCCAAACCTTGAAGTTTAATGGTAAGGCGAGGGAGCGGATTCACTAAATAATGTCTATAATTCCGGATTCCTTAACAATACGAGCAACATCGTCGTACTTATTAAGGGCGTACAGATGAATACCGTCAATACCGGCGACGCGGTATTCGTCAATTAGTTTAATCGTGTACTCAATACCCGCTTCCTTAAAGTCCGCTTTCTTTTGCGCGTAATCCGTATCGGATTTCTTTTCCTTGTCTTCCGCGTCGGCGGTAAAGGGATCAGGGAACGTCCAGAACTTTGAGATAAGCGCGGAAAGTTCACGCGGCATAACACAACCATTACGGCTGAGTGCCATATTGATGGTAGCGCGCGCGTCCAGAACCGGCATAATACCAACGTCAATCGGCATGACAATCCCGGCGGCGCGGATAGCGTCTACCCACCAACGGAACTGATCCATATCCCAGCAAAGCTGAGTCATAATGAAGTCCGCGCCGTTGTCCTGCTTCTGTTTCAAGAAGCTAATGTCCGCATCGATACTGCGGCAAGAAATATGACCCTCCGGCGAACCCGCCACCGCAATGGTGAACTTGTCGCCGAACGAGTCACGAATAAACTTAACAAGCTCAGTAGCGTAACGCAAATCTCCTCCGGTCCCGGTCCACCCGTGCGGAAGGTCGCCGCGCAGTGCCAAGATGTGGTCGATGCCGTGTTCAAGATACTGTTGAAGCTGCTCTTTAATGCCTTGCTTGGTATTGCCTATGCAGGTAAAGTGCGTAATCGGGGTTACGCCGGTGTGCGCTTTAATAGCGTCAAGCGTCACAAGGTTAGCACCGACGTTCGTGCCGCCGGCGCCGTAGGTACAGCTGATGTAATCAGGATTCAGCGTACAGAGCTTATCCAGAACGCCATCGGTCTTTGTAAGCGTTTCCAGACCTTTATCGGTTTTAGGCGGAAATACCTCAAAGCTGAACGCCATGCGTTCTTCCATAATTTCATTGACTTTTCTGACCATAGTTAATAGACTCCTTAATTTTTATATTTTAAGTATACCAGAAGTATAACATACTGCTTCAACAATTTCAACACATTTTCTTTACGCAAGAATTGTTTTCATATTATCCACAAATAGCAAAGGCGCGGGTTGAACCTATTCTGTGAAAATTCAACAGCGTTTTTGCAAGTTGTTGTGTGGCAACTTGCAAAAATGTTCTTATGTCATCGGCAAGCGTATTTTGACCTCAACACCTCCGGCGCCGTCCGAGGCGTTTTCGATAGTCAGTTTTCCGCGGTGATGCTTTACGATTTCATCACAAACCGCAAGACCTACTCCGCTTCCGCGCTCCTTGGATGAGCCTTTGTAAAATTTATACTTTACGAATTCCAGTTCATCTTCCGGGATTCCTATTCCGAAGTCACGAACAGTAACCTCGGCGTAGTCCCTTTTGTCCTCTGTGACACGATTGCAGGTAATAACAGTTTTCCCGCCGCTTTTTCCGTACTTGGCGGCATTGTCGAGTATATTCAGGAACACCTGTTTAAGCCGTGCCGGGTCGCCGGGAATTTCCGACAGCGGGTCGTCTGCCGGGATATACTCCAATTGAATTCCGTCACGGCGGAACACATCCTCGTATGCGGTTATTGCCTCGTCAAGCAGCAACTCGATGTCGGTAGGCTCCAACCGAACCGTAAACCGCCCTTCCTCAACACGCGTAATGTCAAGCAATTCCTCAACCATAACGGCAAGACGCCGCGATTCTTTCAGGATAATCGACAGACCTCGCCGCGTGTCCGATTTCAGCGCGTCATCATACAGGAGCGTCTCGCTCCATCCGGTGATTGCCGTCAGCGGAGTGCGTAACTCGTGCGATACCGTGGATATGAACTCTGTTTTAAGTTTCTCCGTTTGGCTGATTTTCATTGACATCTCATTGATTGATTCGACCATTTCGCCTATTTCGTCGCCGTATTTATTTTCGATACGCGCACCATAGCCGCCATCCGCAATCGCTCTTGTCATCGCCGTTACCTCCTGAACCGGCGCGACAATTGAACGTATAAAAAACAGATTCGCGCTAACCACCGTTATTACTATCAGCAGACCTATTCCGCTTGCCGCGCCTATGTTGAGCGCAACGAGTTTGTCAACCTCAGAAAGCGCGGATACATAGCGCATAAGCCCTATCAACCGACCATTAGAAGTCATAATCGGACTGCTTACGGCAATGATACGCTCATCGGTACGAGGACTTTTACCGCTCCATACCGCGACATTCTTCGTGTCCAACGCCTCCGTAATCTCCGGTGTGCCGGGATGCGTACCGGCGGTTATGCCGTATGTGGAAGCTTCTACTTTGCCCGCCGCGCTGACGAACTGCAACTCAATCCTGTCGCGCTCATCAAAGCGTTCCGCATATGCGTAGGCCGTCTGGTAGTATTCCGCGTACGTGCGGGAGAAGTAGTCCTGTAAAAACTCCGATGCCGTTTTCGCTTTGGTTTCAAGACTCGCCCTCATACCGCTGTAATAGTACGCCGAAATCGAGACCGAATACGCAACCACTCCGATAAGCACAACCGCAATTACTACTGTGAGACTGTTTATCAGCCATCGTCTCTTGATCCCGTGCGGTTTGTTTATCGCCTTAAAAGCGTTCATCCCGAGCCGTGGTATTTTCATAAACGCAAACTCCTCCTTCGGAAATCAGCAACAAACAATAAATTCCCGCGGTTCCCGTTGCTGCGCGGCGTCCGTCATATTCTTTTACGAGATATTGTACCGCAACTCGTGCCGCTTGTCAAGCGTTTTTCAGCGGTTGCCAGCCCGATTTAGTTTTGTAACTTTGTATGTGTTAAAATGATATGACCCAATAAGAGAGAAGCTCAGACCCGGATATGGTATAATGGAATTACGACAAGACCATTAACCGAAAAGGGAGAACTTCTCATGAACATTTTAACA
>JAITKN010000078.1 GCA_031278415.1 Oscillospiraceae bacterium | reverse complement strand
GCTAGCTAACTGTCGCATTTAGCTAGCTAATTATCGCATTTAGCTAGCTAATTATCGCATTTAGCTAGCTAATTATCACATTTAGCTAGCTAATTATCGCATTTAGCTAGCTAATTATCGCATTTAGCTGGCTAATTATCGCATTTATCCGGCTAATTGTCGCTTACACGTGGCGCGAAGTCGTCTTCCGCGTTGCTTTTTTGGGTCGCGACTGTTTAGTATAACGGATTTTGAGCGCGGCTGAGGCGTCTTTTCTTATGGATCGGGGCATTTTATATTACAACGTACCCGCGCCGATGGGAAAAATGCTTGACAAAGGGCAA
This sequence comes from Oscillospiraceae bacterium, assembly GCA_031278415.1. Classification (GTDB taxonomy): domain Bacteria; phylum Bacillota; class Clostridia; order Oscillospirales; family Oscillospiraceae; genus JAISJH01. Next base: position 3,070 of record JAITKN010000078.1, on the reverse strand, counting down.
ATTGCGGTATATAATGAGCGCAGTTACTGACACATTCAGCTTTCACATTTGGAGGTGAACACAATTAAACTGGTTAGCAGCAAACTCGGCAAATCAGCGCCGATTCACGCGGTCAATAATCGCAACTCGGAGGAAACCGCGCCTAAACGCAAGGCGTCGCGGGAAGTTTCCGGATCGGGGAAGACGCGGAGAGCTCGCAAGGGGGGCGTTGCGGCAATAATCATCGCGGCGATTACGGCAGCGGCGGTTTGCGGAGCTTTTGCGTACGCGGGATACTACGCTGTGAGCAGCAATGATATTTTCCCGAACGTATCCGCGTACGGAGTGGATGTCAGCCGAATGACGAAAAGTGCCGCCGCCGATGCGTTGCGGCGGTCGGACGCGCTTCAGGCGTACCGCGACAAAGCGGTGACGATTTATTTTCCGGGAGATCAGCGGCTTGAAATCAGCGCGGAGGAGTCCGGGCTGACCACGGACGTTAACGCGCTTGCAGAAGAACTGTACGCGCTGGGGCGCGGAACGTCTTTCGTTTCCACGGGTAAGGTCAATTTCATTGAGGGCGCGATCGGGTATATTCGGCATCTGCTTAACCTAAGTTCCGGAGATTTGACAAACGCGCTTTCTGTTGACCGAGACATCGTAATGCCGATCGTCGAGGCTAAAGCGGATGCTGTCAACAGCGAACTTTCGGATAATGTGATAACCGTTGACGATGATAAAGTTACCGTTATCAAAGGCGCAAGCGGAATGTCGGCGGACGCGGAGACCATTTACGCGCTTATCGAGACCGCGTTTCAAACGCGTAATTTTGAGCCGATCGAGTATACTCCTCAGACGACGGAACCACGCGAGATTACCGTTGATGAGATTAAAGCGATGGTGCGGCGCGACCCCGTTAACGCTGAGTTTGACGCGGAATTTAACGTAAGTGAAAGCATGAACGGAGTAACCTTCGATGAAGATACGGCGCGGGACGCTCTGGCAAATGCCGGCTTCGGAGATACCGTAGTTATTCCGCTCGTAACCATTCCGCCCGAGCGCGCGACTGAGGATTTGGAAGCTATGCTGTTCCGCGATATTCTATCGGAACACTCTACGGATTTGACCGCGAGCAAAACGCGCTCTATGAATGTACAGCTTGCGGCGGAGGCGATAAACGGACTGGTACTTATGCCCGGCGGCATCTTTGACTACAACGAGGTTGTAGGTCAGCGAACTGTCGAAAAGGGATACGGGGAGGCGCCCGCGTATGTTAACGGAGATACTACATTGGAAATCGGCGGCGGCATCTGTCAAGTTTCCAGTACCATTTACTACTGTACGCTTCTGGCAAACCTCGAGATTGTGGAGCGGCACTATCATACATTTCAGGTGACGTATCTGCCGCCCGGAATGGACGCTACGGTGAGTTGGAACGGTCCGAACTTCCGCTTCGCGAACAGTACAGAGTATCCTATGAAGATAGAGACCTATCGCGATGGGCAGAAGCTGTTTGTCAAGCTCCTCGGCACTAAGATTGATGATACGTATGTACAAATGACGTATAACGTGCTTGAAACGCTGCCCTATCAGTCCGAATACCGCGCCGACGACACACTTGAACCGGGTACGACTAAACTCAAAGAGCGCGGGACGACCGGACTGCGCGTCCGCACTTACCGGACGGTATATGCCGCGGACGGCTCAGAGATAAGCAAGAAGGAAGAAGCCGTCAGCCGTTATAAAGGTCATACGCAGATAACGCTTGTACCGACGGCGGAGCTGGACGCGTACCTTAACGGTACCGGCGGAACTCCGGCGGTAACAGAGGATGATAACGCGCCCGCGGTAGATCACGAGAGCAGCGATATTCCGACAAGCGAGCCGAGCGGCGCGGAACCGTCGCCCAAACCCGAACCCGAACCTGAACCATCAACCGCCGGACTGTGGAGCGAGCCGATTGACGACGAACCCGATCCGGAACCTACGCCAAATCAGGACAGTCAGCGTCCGGAATGGCTCAGATAAGAAAGTTTATATGTATGGGGCGTACACCCCGGATTCCGATTACGCCAGCGATTTCCGCATACGCGCTATCGCGCCTTTCTCCAAGCGAGAGACCTGAGCCTGACTGATGCCTATTTCTTCTGAAACTTCCATCTGAGTTTTACCCGCGTAGAACCGCAGCGAGAGTATATGCTGCTCACGTTCCGTAAGTTTCTCGACGGCGTCGGAAAGGGCGATGTGTTCCAACCAATGTTCGTCTGTGTTTTTGCTGTCGCCGATTTGGTCCATTACGCATAAAGTGTCGCCGGTGTCGGAATATACCGGTTCATACAGCGAAACCGGTTCCTGACCGGCGTTGATCGCCGCCGCAACATCTTCTCTGCCGATGCATAGCGCTTGCGCGATTTCATCTATCGTCGGCTCGTGTCCGGCGGAGTTCTGCAACTCTTCTTTGCAGCGTTGAACCTTAAACGCCGTATCGCGCAAACTTCTGCTGACGCGCAGCGCGGAGTTATCGCGCAGGTAGCGGCGGATTTCACCGATTATCATCGGTACTCCGTAAGTTGAAAATTGTACATTTTGCGTCAAATCAAAGTTGTCAATTGCTTTAATCAGCCCGATGCATCCGACTTGGAAAAGGTCGTCGGCACTTTCTCCTCGACCGATGAACCTTTGTATAACCGACAGCACCAAACGCAGATTCCCGTTTATCAGATCTTCGCGGGCGCATTTGTCGCCGTCAGCGGCAAGGCGCATCAGCCTCCTGTTTTCCGCCGCGGTAAGCGTTTTAAGTTTGGAGGTATTTACTCCGGATATTTCGACTTTGCCTATCACGTTATCCATTTCCCCCGTCGTGAAATTTACACAAGACATCCTCGGAAACTGCGTATAATAAGGCGGACGACCGCCGCTGTATATAGATACCGCAAGGGAGGACAACGAAATTAGGCACAGTTTCCGAGGATGTCTACAGAATAAGAACCCGCTTAGTAACCCTTCACAACACACGTTACAATTATCATACGCGCTTCTTTGCGGCTTGCGGGTTAAATCTTTACACTTACCCTTTTCGAGCTTTCCGAAT
>JAITKN010000061.1 GCA_031278415.1 Oscillospiraceae bacterium | reverse complement strand
CACACGGAAGCGACTTCCAGCCACACGGAAGCGGCTTCCAGCCACACGGAAGCGACTTCCAGCCACACGGAAGCGGCGTCCAACTGCACGGAAGCGGCGTCCAACTGCACGGACGCGGCGTCCAGCCACACGGACGCGGCGTCCAGCCACACGGACGCGGCGTCCAACTGCACGGACGCGGCGTCCATCTGCACGGACGCGGCGTCCGGCTATGCGGTGCTGCCATTACGATTTACATAGGGCTTTGCCGTGCTGTTCCGCAACGGTCGAAAATAACGCTTGACTTTTCGGCGGTCTTATGCCATAATCAACGTATGTTTGAACGACTGAAAGATTACGCGATCCGCTACGCCGGATTAGAGAGCCGAACTGCGCTGCCGGAAGTCTACGGCAATACAGATGAGCTTAAACGCGTCGCCGGGGAGATGAAAGATGCCGCTCCTTTCGCGGAGGCTTACGCGGAGCTTGTAAAGGCGCGGGCAGACGCGGCGGCTGCGGAGGAACTCGGTGATAACGCGGAACGCGCATACGCGCTTGCTAAAATCGCGGAGATTGAGGCGCGTGTTGCGGATTTGCTGAGTCCGCGTGATCCTAACGATGACAAAAATGTTATTATGGAGATTCGCGGAGGCGCCGGCGGCGAAGAAAGCAGTCTGTTTGCCCGCAGTCTGTATCGTATGTACGCGATGTACGCCGAAAGCCGCAAGTGGAAGATCGAGCTTGTTAACATTAACGAAACGGAGCTTGGCGGCATTAAGTACGCGGAGATTATCATTGAGGGTCACGGCGCGTACAGCAGACTGAAGTTTGAAAGCGGAGTGCATCGTGTTCAGCGCGTTCCGGAAACTGAGAGCGGCGGGCGGATTCACACATCTACCGCTACAATTGCGGTTCTGCCGGAGGTTGAGGATGCTGAGTACGAAATCAAAGAGAGCGATTTGCGTATTGATACGTTCAGGGCGAGCGGCGCGGGCGGTCAGCACGTTAATCGTACGGAGAGCGCAATTCGCATAACTCATATCCCTACGGGCGCTGTGGTGGAGTGCCAAGACGAGCGCAGTCAGTACAAAAACCGTGACAGAGCTATGAAGATTCTGCGTTCACGTCTTGTAGAGGCGGAACGCGAAAAGCAGACCATGGCGATCGCGGCGGAGCGCAGGTCGCAAGTCGGCAAGGGAATGCGCAACGAGCGCATTAGAACTTACAACTTCCCGCAAGGACGGGTTACAGACCACCGAATCGGACTGACGCTGTACAAAATTGACGCGGTTATGAATGGTGAGCTTGACGAAATCATTGACGCGTTACGGATTGCGGACTCCGCAATTGAGGACGATTGAGGACGCTTGACATTGAAAATTCTTCAACCTGACGACGATACTCTTATAATAGTCGCAAAGCTGATTGAGAACGGCGAAATTGTGATTATTCCCACAGAGACGGTTTACGGAATTGCCTGCGACGCTTTTTGCGTCGGCGCTGTCAAGCGCGTTTACGCGTTGAAAGGTCGCGCCGCCGAGAAGCGAATAAGTTGGCTGGTTGCAAGCGCGGATATCGCGCGAGATTACGCGGATGTTCCGCCTGAAGCCGAGACGTGGCTTGGCGGCAACTCAACGGTAGTGTTTAACCTTCGCGGCGGTGAGGGAACGCAAGGCTTTAGGATTCCGGCGCATGAGTTTACACTTCGGCTCTTAAGAAGTCTCCGCCGACCCATTGCCTGTACCAGCGCGAATCGGAGCGGCGAGTCTCCGACCGTCAACGCGGCTGACGCGGCGAGGGTATTCGGCGCGAGTGTCGCGGCGATAGTTGACGGCGGAGAGTGTGAGGTCGGCACGGCAAGCAGAGTAGTGGATTTCTCAAGCGGGGAATGTAAAATTTTGAGATAGCGGGCATAATAAAATTACACAATTAACAAATTGTACTCAAAGCGTTAAAGATTTTGAAATAATTTGATGTTATGCTATCACCAAACCTAATAGAAAGGGCAGAAGAAAATGGACAACAACAACTTTTATTCACCGAGCTATAGCTCGCAGCCGGAGGTCAAGTACACTCCGCCTGTACCGCGCATCGGTACTGACAGCGCGACTTTGGAATATCAGCCGATTCCCGGTGAGAAACCTCGCCGTAAGAACGGCGCCCTCAAAGTGATCGCGCTTCTGCTATGCTGTGTATTGCTTGGAAGCGGCGCGGGCGCGATATACATCGCGACATACGACTTCGGGTTCAGAGCGGGTCAGCAATATGAGCAAACCGCGGCAGTACCGACCGCTCAGGTTAGCGCGGGAACTCCGCAAGCCACGGTCGCAAGTGAGTCGGGCATACTTCCCGCATGGGAAATTTACGAACAAAGTGTTGAGAGCTGCGTTGGTATCTCGGTCAACATTGAGTATACCGGTTGGTTTGGTCAGCAGAGCGGCACGATATCCGGTTCCGGCTTTATTGTCAGCGAGGATGGATACATCGTTACGAATAACCACGTCATTCAGGACGCGTATAACAGCAATCTTGATGTGCTTGTAACGGCGTATGACGGCACACAGTATCACGCGGTAATCGTTGGCGCGGAGGCGAGTGTAGACATTGCGCTTCTGAAAATCGAGAGCGAGGAGAAGCTCAAGCCTCTTAAATTCGGCACGCTCGATGATATGAAAATCGGCGAAGACGTATACGCTATCGGCAACCCGATGACGTACCTGACATTTACCTTTACGGAGGGCATTTTGTCCGCTAAAGACAGAGCTATCTCAACGGATACGTACAGCGACGATACAATAAATATGTTCCAGATGTCCGCGCCGATAAACTCCGGCAACAGCGGCGGGCCGGTTCTGAATAATCGCGGAGAGGTAATCGGTATCGCTGCCGCGAAAAATACCTCCACAAGCGATGCCGAAGGCTTATGCTTCGCTGTTCCGATTGACGATGTGATAAGCTACATTGACAAATGGAAGGAGAAAGGTTACAAGCCTCGCGCAATTCTGGGTGTTACCGTAACGTCAATTAACGGCAAAGACCGCGAAACTAATGAGCGCGTAATCGGCGCGGGAATTATAACGATTGAGCCTGACGGTCCGGCTGAAAAAGCGGGTTTATTAGTCGGCGATGTTATTACTGAGATTGACGGCACAGAGGTTGAAAGCTCCGACGACTTGATTAAAATATTCCGCAACGAATATTCTGCCGGAGATACCGCAATCCTGACGGTTTATCGCCGTACCGACAGCGGCGCAAAGCACGTAGATATTACGGTTACGTTCGGGGAGCAAGACCCGGTAGTACAGCCGACAACTACGCCCGGACTTCCGGAGTGGTTCGACCTTGATGAGTAAACTGCATAAGTTTTTTGAAAAATCAGACTTGGTACCTGTAATCGCGCAGGACGCGGTTACAGGTCAGGTACTGATGTTGGGATACGCGAACGAGGAAGCGCTTCGCCGCACCTTGGAAACAAAAACGGCATGGTTCTGGAGCCGGTCGCGTAACGCGCTGTGGAACAAGGGCGAGACGAGCGGCAACTATCTGCATGTTTCAGCAGCTTACGGCGATTGCGATGACGACGCCATTCTGCTCAAATGCAGCCCCGACGGTCCGACATGTCACACCGGAGAAGTCAGCTGTTTCTTTAACATATTAGATATTCAGTAATACGAAAATTTTATTACCGCAAACGGAGATAATACATATGACGAACAGCATAAGCGCCTTGGACAAGCTGTATAGAACTGTTGTTGCGCGCAGAGACGATAATGCGGAGAACAGCTACACAAAATATCTGTTTGAGCAAGGCTTAGACAAGATTCTCAAGAAACTCGGCGAAGAATGCGCGGAGACTATTATTGCGTCAAAAAACGCTGATAACGGCGCTCTGACCGGGGAGATTTGTGATTTGCTTTATCATCTTGCGGTATTAATGGCGGAACGCGGGATATCGGTCGCGGATGTGTACGAAGAACTTGACAACCGTGCCGCGAAAGAGGGGAACCTGAAAAACTTTACAGTTACGGACAAGAATACGTGAAGCAGTTTATAGTTTTTGAACGCGCCTTGTATACCGATACGCTTGATACGCGTTTATACAGATATTGCTTGTTGCGGCAACCGAAATTGATTAGATTTCTGCTGTCGCGGATAGTATACGGATTTTTGCGCGGAGTCGGTGTAGTTGAGGATGCGAAGTTCTACGACAGTCGTTGGAAGTTTCTCAGTTTGGTCAAGAAACCGGATAAGCGTATCCGCGGCTTTTGGAAGAATCGCAAACTTGCGTTTCGACCGGAATGGCGCGAGACGCTTTGGCTTTCGCGAATGCCCGCTATGGTGCTGAAACCTATTGCGGACTTCTACGGAGCGGCAGTAGTTGCAAACAACTACGACGCGGAGCGCGGTATCTTCTTGGAGTTTAGTGATTATAATGAGCTGTATCGCGAGGCGGTAAAAATAGCTAAGCCTTCGGAGCTTATTGACGCGCCTGGCAGATATGTGGCGTCCGGACCGGCTGTGCGTTACGCTGTGGATGGGAAGTTGTATGCCTCGCAGCGTACGGCGCAGAACCGACGCAGGTTAAGCATAGCCGCCGGTTTTGCGATTTTGATTGCCGCGTCGGCCGCGCTTGCGATGTTGGAGTTGTATTTCGCGCCCACGCCTAATATCCGTCGCGCGATGTTTTTCAGCTACTTTCGCGACATAAGGGTTATCGCGCTGAACGCACTGCCATTTGCGTTGATTGCGCTAATGATGTATTTTCTTACTAATCGTGTGTGGAAGTCCGCGGTGATAACTACTGTAGTCACATTTATTCCCGCTATCGTCAATTACTATAAGCTGCTCCTGCGTGACGACCCGCTTATGGCGGCTGATTTAAGCTACTTTGCGGAAATGCGCGCGATGGCGTCGCGATATTCCATTATGCCTACCAAAGCGGTAGTCGCGGCGGTGATTCTTATAATAGGCGCGTTGGTTTTTATAGGTGTGATTACCGCAAGGCGGTATCGAATCCGCAGAGGACTAAGCCGCGTGGGCGGAGTTGTAGTTGTGCTGTGCCTCGCGTTGATCTCCGCTAATCTGTACAGCAGCGACGCCGTTTACGACAGCGTGAGCAATTATGAGCTTGTCTCTCAATGGAGCGATACCGGACGCTATATATCCCGAGGCTTCGCGTATCCGTTTTTGTACAGCTTCAAATCCGCCGCTCTGACTCCGCCGCTCGGATACAGCGAAGAAATCGCCGCTGAGTATTTGAACGGTTACGCGAATGTAGATATCCCGGACGCGAAAAAGGTTAACATTGTCGCCGTAATGCTGGAATCGTTTGCCGACCTGAGCGTATACGGGAAAGTTGACCTTACCTATGACGTATATAAAGAATGGCACGCGCTTCAAGCGGCATCTTACAACGGAACGCTGTTGGTAAACGTGTTCGGAGCGGGAACAATTGATACCGAGTGGGCGTTCTTAACGGGCAATCCGCTTAAAGATAATGGTCCGCGCAGCGGTGTTAACTCCTACACGCGCTATTTGAGCGGTCAAGGTTATAAAACCGAGGGCGCTCACCCAAGCTATAAATGGTTCTATAACCGCGAGAATGTTAACGAATATATGGGGTTTGACAATTATTACTATTTTGAAAATCGCTATGGGCTGAAACCCGACGCGGCTATGCCAATAGGAGACGATGAGCTATTTGCGGACATTCGCGATATGTACGAAGAACACGCAGAAAACTCAAGTGCGCCATACTTCAATTTCAGCGTTACATATCAGAATCACGGACCGTATGACACGAATGTGAAATTATTTACAACCGAGTACGCGGCACGCGGAGAACTAAGCCAAGCAGACTACTATGCCCTTAATAATTATTTGCATGGAGTATCAAATACGGTAGATAACATTGATGAAACCGTAAAATATTTCTCGGAACGCGCCGAACCTGTCGTTCTGATTTTCTTCGGCGACCATAAACCCGCGCTGGGAAGCAATGGAGGCGAGAGCGTATATGAGGCGCTGGGTATTTCGTTCAGCGGAGAGTCGGGTTTTGAGAATTACTACACTACGCCATATGTTATTTACGCAAATGACGCCGCCAAATACGCGTTAGAATATGACTTTGTCGGCAGCGGCGGGAGAATAAGTCCGTGCTTTCTGATGAACAAGCTGTTTGACTTAGGGCAGATGGGCGGCGACAATTACATATTCGCGGCTAACCAAGCTATGAAAGATACTCCTGTTTTGCCGCAGTCACGCTTGGACGCGGTAGAAGAACCGTACCGCAAATTTATGTATGCGGCGTACTATCGTCGGCAAACGCGAATCAAAAGTTAGCGTTTAACGATTCCGCCGCGCGGCAACGTGAATCGCTGCGCTTGCAAAGTCCTGCGGTTGCGCCGGTTTTGCGTCGGGTTTGCGCCGGTTTTGCGCCGGTTTTGCGCCGGTATAGACCGGATTATCGCGGGATTGGAGGGCGTTTGTCCGGACGATTGCCGCTCCGGCGTCGGCGCGGCCGCAAAACTTCCGCCTTAAATATTGCGGTGTACCGAGGTCACGGGATTGTCAGCGCATCCACTACGCTGCTGAAATAAGTGTTGTGTTCTCTTGTCGTTTCCGCGCTTGTAAAATATTCCGGTGCTTTGCATATATTTTTTATGTCCTCATCTTATCACTTCCCGACAGTTTTGAAAATTGATTTCCGCGAATTTGAGTTTCACCATTTTTCAGACTAAATCCGGCAAGCGGATTTACAAGGTTTAACTGCGGCGCAATAAATACTCAAAACCCAATATTTGTTTTGGGATTTGAGATACATTGAATTTTTTTGGGGGGTGTTTTTGGATGTTTGATGTGTTCGGACATTTACGTACACGAATCCGCCCGCATTGCTGATTTCGCGCGTCCTGAAACCGACCTATATCCTCGCTTGGCTCAGCCGGACACGCAACCGGTTGCGCAAAAATCGGGGGACGCCGTTCTCGGCGTCCCCTGCGTCGGGTGTGAGGCGTTACCCCATATTCTCCAAATACCGTTTCAATATCGTCGCCGCCTCAGCGCGTGTCGCCGTGCCTTGCGGAACCAGCGTCGTCGCGGTGCGTCCGGTGATGAGGCCGCGTGATACCGCCCACGCCATCGCGTCACGCGCCCAGTCGGAGATTTGCGGGGCGTCCGTGTACGCGGAGATTTGCGGGGCGTCGAGGACGCCGGAGATTTGCGGGGCGTCGGGGACGCCGGAGATTTGCGGGGCGTCCGTGTACGCGGAGATTTGCGGGGCGTCAGGGACGCCGGAGATTTGCGGGGCGTCAGGGACGCCGGAGATTTGCGGGGCGTCGGGGACGCCGCCCCCTACATAGGCGTCGGGTTCCCCGGCGTATCGCCACAGCATCGCCGCGAATTGCTCGCGCGTTATCGCGCCGTCGGGGTT
>JAITKN010000011.1 GCA_031278415.1 Oscillospiraceae bacterium | reverse complement strand
TCCCGATTTAGTTTTATAACTTTTGATTGACAAAAGTTACAAAACTAAATCGGGATGGATAGAAACGGGCAATCGCAATCCTACATCAAAAAAACTCTTGACACCGCCATTCCGATGTGGTACAATGCAATTATAAAAATTTACCCACTCAAAGGAGATTACCCCAAATGGTAAAATTTAACAATAAATTTACCCCCCCCCCCCCCCAATTTCGTCATTTAACGTAAATTTACGCCGATTTATTACGCTCACAGTCGCGATCGCGCTCCTGATAACCCTCGCGCCGAGTTTTACACTCAACCTGACGGCAAAGGCGGAAGAGACGCCGGAAACAACAAGCGTCGCGGAACTCGTTGCCGGTGAGACCAAACTTGAACAGGCGTTCCCGGATCAATATTTTCGGACATATGTGGCGAAAGCAGTTTTGAAAAACTATTCATACACTGATGAGGCCGATAAGGGCACCGCTCTGACGGAGGACAATATAAATGCGATTAAAGCTTGTACAGAGGTGGAGATTAATTATAGTAATAATAATACTTATCTAAGCGTTGCTTCTTTAGCGGGCATCGAGCATTTTACCGCGCTTGCAGAGTTGATATGCGAATCTACTAATCTGAACAAGCTGGACGTGTCCGGTTGTACCGCGCTTGCGCGTTTAACTCTCGGTTACAACTCCGAGCTGAAAATGGTGAAAGCATCCAACCTCCCCGCACTTACATATTTAAATGTCTATCTCAATCTATCTGACGAAGAACCCATGGAAGTTCTGGAAGTGTCCAATTGCCCGGAGCTTTACGGATTATTCTTCAACAACAATAATCTGGAAACGCTGAACATATCCGATTGCCCTGAGCTGAAAATTTTGTATGGCCCCGGTAATAATCTGACAACATTGGACGTGTCTCAGTTTCCCAAGCTTGGAAATTTATTGGTCGACTGGAATGACCTGACCAAGTTGGACGTGTCCGGCTTGACAGGGCTTAGAGAGTTGGAGTGCCACAACAATAACCTGACCGGCGGGTTGAATGTGTCCGGTTGTACCGCGCTTACAAGCGTGGAGTGCTACAACAATAGCCTGACCGAGCTGAATGTGGTCGACTGCGCATCGCTTACAACTTTGGATTGCAATAACAATATCCTGAAGTCGTTGGATCTGTCCGGTTGCGCCGCTCTTACAACTTCGGGTTTGAATTACTCCGACAATGAATTGGAATCGCTCAACTTGTCCGGCTGCGAGTCGCTTGAATCTTTGCCTGATCCCGGAGAAACCCTGACGGCGCTGAATGTATCCGGCTGCGCCGCTCTTACATCTTTGGCTTATGCCGACGGAGACCTGACCGAACTGGACGCGTCCGGTTGCGCGTCGCTTACAACTTTGAATTGCAAGAACAATAGCCTGAAGTCGTTGAATCTGTCCGGTTGCGCCGCTCTTACAGCTTCGGGTTTGAATTACTCCGGCAATGAACTGGAATCGCTCAACTTGTCCGGCTGCGCGTCGCTTACAACTTTGCCTAGTCCCGGAAATAACCTGACGACGCTGGATGTGTCCGGTTGCGAGTCGCTTACATATTTGAGTTATTCCATCCGTAACCTGACTACACTGGACGTTGTCGGCTGTAGTGCGCTTACACATTTGTATTGCTACATCAATAAACTGGAGACATTGGATCTGACCGGCTGTACCTCGCTTGAATATGTGTATTGCGGCAGCAATCAGCTGACCGAGCTGGACGTGTCCCACTGTGCCAATCTTATATATTTGGATTGCGGCAGCAATAATCTGAAAACGTTGAAGCTGCCCGATTCTGCCCCACTTAAAACTTTGTATTGCGCCAACAATGAGCTGACAACGTTGGACGTTTCCGGTTGTAAATTGCTTACATCTTTGGATTGCGGCTTCAATCAGCTGTCCGAGTTGAACGTGTCGGAAAATACCGCGCTTGAAGATTTAGATGCCAGGATGAATCCCTTGACCGGACTTAATATTACCGGATTGGACGATCTCAAGTCTTTAGGTTTTGGTAATGTTGAGGGACTACTCGAAGCTGTCGAATCCTTTGACGATGAGATCCTATTTTTTGAAGCCTTGGAGTACCGTGACGGCGCGTGGCATTCCGGCAATCATGCCATTTATCCGAGATACACCACAATAACCGGGTTGGAATCCTACGCGGAGACCTTGGAGGAGTTATACTTTTTCGGCAACGCGAATTTAGACGACATAACCTTCTCTAATTTGGAGAGAATGATTGTGATTTTTTCTGATATAACAACGGTTGATTTTGACCTTTATCCAAACCTGACCTATCTTGAACTTCATGGAACCACCATCAGTTCGCTTGATTTGAGCGGCACCAATATTGAATCCTTATATAGTATGGTTTCTATGCTGACATACTTAGACTTGTCGGATTATTCCGCGACGGATATCAACGCAATGGTTATGTATCAGGTCGTGCCGGTTACGCTTACCAATGACGGCAATGGAACGTACTCGGCGTCGATCAGAATAGGCGAGCTTACAGATGATCCGCCGGATGGCGCGGTGTATACACCCGACGAAGACGGAACAGAGGGAACGCTCATGGTTACCGACACGTCAATAAAAGAGTTGAAGTTCAGCACGTCCACCGGATTGCAAGACACAGAAACTCCCCCACTCGTGACCGGCAAACTGCTGTTCACCTATGAGGGGGAGAACAACCCGCCCGACGTCGGCAATAACCCCTCCGACGATAACGCAAATACCGACGCCGACAATAACACCTCCGACGACGACGAAAAACCGCGCCCGTCCGCGCCGAGCAGCGGTTCCGGCAGTTCCGGCGGCGGTTCGACCGCGCCAAGCCCGAGTCCGAGTCCGAGCGTGTCGCCTGAAGCACCCAAGACAGGCGTTGACAGCGAACTCGCCAACCCATACAGTGATGTGTTTGAATCTGATTGGTTCTACTCCGACGTCCTCGCCGTAACCTTCGCGGGGTTGATGAAGGGGAAGGATACTACTTACACCTACTGCCCGAGCGACGATCTCACTCGAGCCGAGTGGGTGATGATTCTGGCGCGGCTGAGCAACGCTCCCGCCGCGAACGCCGTCACCGAACCATGGTATCAGGCGGTGTGGGACTGGGGCATCGCCGAGGGCATTACGGACGGCACGAACCCGACTTTCCCGATCACTCGGGAGCAGCTTGTGACAATCCTGTGGCGATTGAACGGATCTCCGGCGTCGAACGCCGACGCGCTGAACGCGTTCACCGACGCTTCGAGCGTGTCCGACTGGGCGCGTGGGGCGGTCGCGTGGGCGGTCGGGCGCGGCATACTGCAAGGCGACGCGAACGGGCTTCGTCCGGGCGACGACGTCAAGCGCAGCGAGGTCGCGGCGATCCTTCGGCGGTATACGGCGGCGTAAGGGCGCGGCGCGGCGGCGCGTAAATCAGCAAAGCGGGGGAGCGTGAAAACTCCTCCGCTTTGCCCGTTCGGCGTGTTTTGCGCAAGACGGCAGCCTCGAGATGATTTTCAGCGGCAAAAATCTGTATTGCAATCGGCGAATCGTTGCGTTATTGTAGTAACGTCATACATCAAAAAAATGCTTGACAAACATAAATTGGGGGGATATAATTACTACAATATTTTTTATTAAAAATATTGTAGTAATTTAACAATTGACGAGGTAGAAACTATGGAACTTTTTAATCAGGTCAAAGACATAATCACGAACACGTTGGGCTGCGACGCGGAAATCGTCACGGAAAGCGCCGGTATCAAAGACGATTTAGGCGCGGATTCGCTCGCGGTCGTGGAGCTTGTTATGGCGTTGGAAGACGAGTTCGGAATCTCAATCAGCGAGGAAAAAATGAAGGGAATTCAAACCGTCGGCGACATTGTAGAGCTTGTCAAATCTAAATGAACTTTGCCGATATTAAACGCCTTGCGGATTTAATGCCGCGGTATAATCTCACTTCCCTGTCTTATGAGGACGCCGAATTTAAGCTGTCGCTTTCCAAGACGCTGTCAGACCGCGTCGGCTCAGGCACTTCGCAAGAAATCATTGCGGAAGCGTTTGAAGCGAGCGGCGCGAGGGCTGATTCGGTCGTTGTTACGGCTCCGGTAGTCGGCACGGCATACAGAGCGCGCGAACCCGGCAAGGCGCCGCTTGTATCGGTCGGCGACACCGTAGCCAAGGGCGATGCGCTGTGCGTAATTGAAGCGATGAAAGTATTTAGCGAGATTACGGCGCCCTGTGCGGGTAATGTTGTCGAAATCGCGTTTGCTGACGGATCGCTTGCGGAATTCGGCGCAAAACTGATTGTCATTGAACCCTCTGAATCGCAAGATGATTAGACGAGTACTCATTGCCAATCGCGGCGAAATTGCGGTGAGGATAATACGATCCTGCCGCGATATGAATATCGAAATGGTGACGGTGTACTCGGAAGCGGACAGAGATTCGCTGTTTGCGTCGTTGTCCACCGAGTCCGTTTGCGTGGGGCCCGCGAAAGCATCGGACAGCTATATGAATCAGAACAACATCATAGCCGCCGCTCTGAAAACCGGTTGCGACGCGATTCACCCGGGATACGGCTTTCTTTCCGAGAATCCGGAGTTTGCGGGACGCGTTGCTGAGCAGGGCTTGATTTTCATCGGACCCGGCGCGGACGCCATTCGCGAGCTCGGAAACAAATCAGCCGCCAAGCAATTGGCGCGGGCAAGCGGAGTTCCGGTGATTCCCGGCTCGGACGGAATTGTCGGTTCGGTTGAGGAAGCGCGAGAGGTCGCTAACAGAATCGGATATCCTGTTTTGATTAAAGCCGCGTCCGGCGGCGGCGGTCGCGGAATGCGGCGCGCGGACAGCGGAAGCGGTCTGACCGCCGCGTTTGCCGAAGCCAAAGCTGAGGCAATCGCGGCATTCGGAAGCGGAGATTTATACGTGGAGAAGCTTATTCTCAATCCCCGTCATATCGAAGTTCAGCTGATTGCCGACCGACACGGCAACATAGTCTGTCTTGGCGAGCGCGAATGTTCCGTTCAGCGCCGCAGTCAGAAGATACTGGAGGAAGCGCCCTCTAAAGCTGTAAATGCCGCGCTCCGCGCTAAACTTACCGGCTACGCCGTAAAGGTCGCTGAGACCGCGCGGTACGTTAACGCCGGCACGGTTGAGTTTGTTCTCGCTCCCGATGGAGAGGTCTATTTCATTGAAATGAACACGCGCTTGCAGGTTGAGCATCCCGTTACGGAAACGATTACCGGCATAGATATAGTGCGCGAGCAGATTCGTGTCGCGTCCGGAATGGAACTTTCGGTCACGCAAGCGGATGTTTCATACTCCGGTCACGCGATTGAGTGCCGACTGTGCGCGGAGGATCCGGAGAACAATTTTATGCCGTCCTGCGGCACAATAGACTTCCTGCATTTGCCGGGCGGGTTCGGAGTGAGGGTCGATTCCGCGATATTTCCGGGTATTGTAATTACGCCTTATTACGACTCAATGCTCGCTAAAATCATTGCGCACGGCAAAACGCGGGGCGAAGCTCTTTATCGCATGCGCCGCGCCTTAGAAGAACTTATTGTTCGCGGAGTTAAAACTAATTTGGGGCAGTTGTATATGATACTCTACAACCGCGAGTTTATTACAGGCAGCTACGACACAGGCATTTTGGAGAAGTCCGGAATACGTGAGTACGGAATTGACTGACGCTGATAGGAGGAGAAATATTATGCTTAACCCGTTTGCCGAACGCAAATTAAAACTTAATCTGCTGAAATCGCTTCGGCGCGGCGGCAGGAAGATCGTTGCGGCGCCTAAGTACATAACATGCCCCGGCTGCAAGGCGGACTTCGAGCGTTCCGCGCTCCAAAGCGTTATGTACGTCTGCCCCAGATGCGGATTCCATCTGCAGTATCCGGCGCGTGAGCGTCTTGAAAAACTGTTAGACGCCGGAACATTCACCGAGCAATTCCCGAATCTGACCGCCCGCGATGTTCTGGGATTTCCGGGATACCCTAAAAAAATTTCCGAAGCGGCGTCAAAAACCGGACTTTCTGAAGCGTGTTTCTGCGCGTCAGGCAGTATCGGCGGACATAATGCCGTTTGCGCCGCGATTGACATCAGCTTTATGATGGGCAGTATGGGAACGGCTGTCGGGGAAAAGATAACCCTCTCGGCGGAACTTGCGGCGTCGTCGCGGCTGCCGCTGATCATATTCAGCGCGGGCGGAGGCGCCAGAATGCAGGAAGGCATTTTCTCTCTTATGCAGATGGTTAAAACATCGGCGGCGATAAGGCGATTTTCCGATGGCGGCGGACTGTTTATCTCCTACATTACGCACCCGACTACCGGCGGAATTACCGCGTCGTTCGCGTCGCTGGGCGATATTACGCTTGCCGAGCCAGGCGCATTGTTCGGATTTGCCGGACCGCGGGTTATTGAGCAGACTATAGGCGAAAAACTGCCCGAGGGCTTTCAGCGCAGCGAATTCCAACTTGAGCACGGCTTCGTTGACGCCATTGTGAGCCGCGCCGAATCCAGAGCGGCGCTCACCTCGCTGCTTAGTCTGCATACCTGACCGCGTCCGAATATAGTTTACAAAAAACACTTACTATCAGGAGGTTCGGAAACGCAATGAAGAAAAAACTCACACCGTATGAACGCGTTAAGATTGCGCGGGACGCAAAGCGCCCCGGCTCTGACGACTATATAGACGCGCTGTTCGAGGACTTCTTTGAGATTCACGGCGACCGCGCTTACTCCGACGACCCCGCCGTAATATGCGGCATTGCCCGTTTCGGGAACGTTCCCGTTTCGATCGCGGCAATATGTAAGGGTCACACTATCGAAGAACGCGTTAAGCGCAACTTCGGAATGGCTCAGCCCGATGGCTATCGGAAATTTCTGCGATGTTTAGCGCAGGCGGTCAAATTTCACCGTCCGGTGATTACTTTTATAGACACGCCGGGCGCATATCCGGGCAAAAGCGCGGAAGAACGAGGTCAGGGTCACGCAATTGCGGAATGTCTGTACCAAATGAGTGCCGCGCCTATACCGATAATAAGCATCGTAATCGGAGAGGGCGGGTCCGGAGGCGCGCTCGCGCTTGCCGTAGCTGACCGTCTGATTATGCATGAGAACGCTGTGCTGTCCGTACTTTCGCCGGAAGGGTTTGCGTCCATATTATGGAAAGACCCTTCACGCGTTGCCGAGGCAAGCGATGTTATGAAACTTACGGCTGCCGATCTGCTCGAATATAAAATTGCCGATTACGTGATACCTGAGCCGGACAGCGACGCGAGCAAAGCGCCGGAGTTGATGATAAACCGCACCGGCGAACTGATACGGCAGGAACTGCGTGAACTGACCGCCATTTCGGCAGCTCAGTTGTTAAGTAACCGATACCGTAAATATAGGCTGATAGGAGCATTGGAGGGCAGCGTATGTGTGGGCTGACCATTCTCGGAACAGGCGGATATTCGCCGCCGTTCACGTTGACAAATCAAATGCTGGAGGGGATAGTCGAAACCGATGACGAGTGGATTCGCGCCCGTACGGGGATAGCCGAACGCAGAATCGCCGCAGCCGACGAAACCGTTTTGAGTATGGCACTTGCCGCGTCCCGAAAAGCGCTGGCGGCATTGGACAGAACGAAAATCGGCGTCGTCGTGGCCGCCACTATCACTCCGGACTACATTACACCATCCCTGTCGTGTCTGCTTCAGCGCGGCTTGGGGCTTTCGGAGGACATACTTGCGTTAGACATCAACTGCGCTTGCAGCGGTTTTGTAATGGCAATGAAGATCGCTTACGCGCTTCTTGCCGATATGCCGGATCGCACCGCGCTGATACTGGGCTGTGAGATGCTGTCACGCGTAACGGACTACACCGATCGCTCGACATGCGTGCTGTTTGGCGATGGAGCAGGTGCCGCGGTTATACGGCGTGACCCTGACTCCGCAGCCGCGTTTGACGCGGGTGCGCGGGGAAATGACGAGCTTCTTTTCTGCGAGGCTCAGTACCTCTGCAACAGCCCGTTTATAGCGCGTCCCCGGGATGCCGAACCATCGGGCTTGAAAATGAACGGACAAGAGGTGTTCCGATTCGCGGTCGAGACTTCCGCGGAAAGCGTTCGGCGTTCCTTGTCACGCGCCGGAGTTTCGGTGAGTGACGTCGACCATTTCATCTTCCATCAGGCAAACCGCCGTATTATAGATGGCATAGTGCGTAAGCTCGGCGCGGATGCCGAACGTTGCTTGATTAACATCGCCAACTACGGAAATACTTCATCCGCGACCTGCGGCATCGCGCTTGATGAACTATTCCGAAGCGGCAGGGTTAAGCGCGGCGACAAAATAGTAATATGCGCGTTCGGCGGAGGATTGACCTATGCCAGCGTATACTTTGTGCAAAACTATGAAAAGAGTGAGGACTTATGACAGATTTAAGACAGCTGTTAGGGATACGGTACCCTATAATTCAGGGCGGAATGGCAAACATTTCTACGGGGATGTTTGCCGCCGCGATTTCCAACGCGGGCGGCTTAGGGGTTATAGCCTCGGGCGGATACTCACCGGACGCTATACACGAACAAATACGTATCGCCCGAGACCTGACCGACAAGCCGTTCGGGGTGAATCTGATGCTTATGCATCCCGAAGCGGACGCTATCGCGGCTCTGATCGCGAAAGAGCGCGTCCGTGTAATCACTACGGGCGCGGGTATGCCAGGCAAGTATATCCCTATGTGGAAGGATGTCGGCGCGATGGTACTTCCCGTTGTGCCGGCGGTTGCGCCGGCGCGGAGGATAGAGTCGCAAGGCGCGGACGGGATCATAGCCGAGGGAACGGAAAGTGGCGGTCATGTTGGCGAGATGACCACTATGGCGCTTGTGCCGCAGGTT
The DNA here is from genome assembly GCA_031278415.1 of Oscillospiraceae bacterium. Taxonomy (GTDB): domain Bacteria; phylum Bacillota; class Clostridia; order Oscillospirales; family Oscillospiraceae; genus JAISJH01. The sequence continues at coordinate 7,037 of JAITKN010000011.1, read as the reverse complement.
GTCAAAGCGGTCTCAATCCCCGTAATCGCGGCAGGCGGAATCGCCGGCGGAGCGCAAATGCTTGCCGCCTTGGCACTCGGAGCGAGCGGAGTTCAAATCGGCACTACGTTGCTGCGCGCGTCAGAGTGCCCGATTCACGGCAACTACAAGGACGCGATTCTGAAAGCTAAAGACAGCGATACGACTGTGACCGGTCGGAACATAGGCGCTCCTGTGCGTATATTGCGTAACCAAATGTCCGCGGAGTACATAAAACTGGAAAAATCCGGCGCGTCCAAAGAGGAACTTGAACGCTTCACTCTCGGATCGTTGCGGAGAGCGGTTTTCGACGGCGATGTGAAAACCGGCTCACTTATGGCGGGTCAGGTTGCCGGGATGCTTGACGAAATCAAGCCCGCAGTCGAGATACTAAGCGAACTTTACGAATCCTGTATTGAAGCGTCGAAAGCGATCTCGGCTCACCCAGCGTTGCAGGTCGAATCGGCGGGATGGAAGTTATGACGATCGCGTTTTTGTATGCGGGACAGGGCAGTCAGAAGACGGGAATGGGCAAGGATTTTTACGATGAATTTCCATCCGTGCGTGAGATATTTGAGTATCAGCCGACGGGATTGGACTTGCGCCGATTGTGCTTTGACGCGGAACTGTCGGAATTATCGCGGACGGATAACACTCAGCCCGCTATGGGCGCGTTCGCGGCGGCGGTAACACGTTTGCTGCGCGGCGCGGGAATAATGCCCGGATTTGCGGCGGGATTGTCGCTTGGTGAGTACGGCGCGATGAGCGCGGCGGGCGCGTTTGATTGGCAAACGCTATTGGACTTACTTGCGTTTCGCGGCAGAGAAATGGCTGACGCGTCCGTCGGCAGGGACTTCAAAATGACGGCGGTTTTCATCGACGACCCCGACATTGTTGAGCGCGGAGTGTATGAAGCGGGCGGGGATGTTTGGGTTTGTAATTATAATTGCCCGGGTCAAACGGTGATCGGCGGAGATCGCGGCGCGGTTGAGCGTGCCGAGGCGAAATGCGCTGAACTCGGTGCCAAACGCTGTATTGCGCTGAATGTCGGCGGTCCGTTCCATACTCCGTTTATGAAGCCCGCGTCTGATAGGTTGGCGGACTATGCGGCGTCTCTCGACTTTAAGCCGCTCAATTTCCCGGTTGTGCTCAACATTACCGGCAAACCGCTCGGCAGCGAGGACATTCGCGAGGTAATGGCGAAGCAGATTATGTCGCCGGTACGCTTTGAAGCGTCCATAAGGACACTCGCGGAACTGGGGGTTGACACGGCGATTGAGATCGGACCGGGTCGGACACTTAGCGGATTTGTGAAAAAAACCGCGCCGCGTATCCGAACTTTCAGCATAGAAACCTCAGCCGATTACCGCAAAGTAATCGCGGAATTATAAGGTTGTAAGGAGTAACATCAGTGAGTTTTAAAGGGAAAACGGCAATAGTTACGGGCGCTGGGCGCGGCATCGGTCGAGCGATTTGTGCGCGTTTATCGGCACTTGGCGCGAACGTGGTCATCAACTACGCGGGTAATGACGCGGAAGCGGAGAAAACGCGCGCGCTGTGCGAAAGCGCGGCAACGGTTAAAGCCGACGTTTCGGACGAAGCCGAGTGTAAGCGGCTGTTCAGCATTTGTGAGGAGCGATTCGGCGCGGCGGATATTCTTATCAACAACGCCGGAATCACAAAAGACGGTCTTATTATGCGTATGAGCGAAGCGGACTTTGAGCGCGTACTTGACGTTAATCTGAAGGGCGCGTTCAACTGCGTGAAACTTGCGGCTCGCCCTATGATGAAGGCGCGGTACGGCCGCATAGTGAATATTGCCAGCGTAGTGGCGATGTCGGGCAATGTCGGACAGGCGAACTATGTAGCGTCTAAGGCGGGCTTAATCGGTCTGACGAAGGCATCCGCGTTGGAGTTGGCTTCGCGCGGAATAACCGTGAACGCGGTCGCGCCGGGATTTATCGAGACGGATATGACCGCATCGCTCTCGGAAGATGTAAAAGCGGGAATGTTAACCCGTGTGCCGCTTGGGTACTTCGGCAAGCCGGATGACGTAGCGGAAGCCGTCGCGTTCCTCTGCTCTGACGGTGCCGGGTATATTACAGGTCAGGTAATAGGCGTTAACGGCGGTATGTATGTCTGAGAACGCCATAACTACGTAGGAGAGGTTTGAAAATGGGAAACAGGAGAGTTGCAATAACGGGAATGGGCGCGATTACGCCGATAGGCAATGACTCCGGCGCGTTTTGGCGTAACATCCGCGCCGGAGTGTGCGGGGTGCGTCCTGTAAAATCGTTTGATACATCAGGACAAAAAGCTAAGGTTGCCGCCGAAGTCGATGCGGAAATGTCTGACTGGCTGACCTCCGTTGAGGCGAAACGCACCGAGCGCTACGTGTTCTTCGCGATTGCCGCATGCAGAGAGGCGCTTCAAATGAGCGGCATTACTCGCGATAACGCGGATATGACGCGCTGCGGCACAATGATTTCGTCCGGAATCGGAGGACTGAGTACTATCACGCGTGAGTACGCACGAGGGCTGGAGCGCGGCTTTGACCGCGTATGGCCGTATTTTATACCGCAGTCTATTGTTAATATGGCGGCGGGTCAGGCGGCAATTGAGTCGGGATTTCAGGGATATTGCTCATCCGTAGTGACGGCGTGCGCGGGCGGAAGCAACGCTATAGGCGACTCCCTCCGTATGATTAGGCACGGATACGCGGATGTGATGATGTGCGGCGGGACCGAGGCGAGCGTTACTCCGCTTACGTTGGGCGGATTTACGTCTATGAAAGCCCTGTACGAGGGCGATGACATATCGCGGGCGAGTATTCCGTTCGACGCGGAAAGAAGCGGCTTCGTTCTCGGAGAGGGCGCGGGTATACTTGTGCTTGAGGAGCTTAACCACGCGATTCGACGCGGCGCGAATATACTCGCGGAGTTGTCCGGCTACGGCGCATCATGCGACGCGTACCACATTACAGCGCCCGAACCGACCGCGTCGATGGCGGCGGCGGCAATCGCGGACGCTATTTCGGACGCGGGACTGAACGCGTGTCAAATCGGATACGTCAACGCGCACGGGACTTCGACGCCTTTGAACGACAAGATAGAAACGCTCGCGATAAAGAGCGCGTTCGGCGCGGCGGCTAATACGGCGGCAGTTAGCTCCACAAAGTCTATGACCGGGCATTTGCTCGGCGCTGCCGGAGCGATAGAGGCGATAGTATGCGTTAACGCTTTGCGAGACGGATTTATCCCTGCGACGATAAACTACCGCAACCCCGACCCGGAGTGCGACCTTGACATAGTGCCGAATATCGGACGAGACGCAAAACTTGAGCATGCGGCGTCGATTTCGTTAGGGTTCGGAGGTCATAACGCCGCGCTTATATTCTCAAAATACGGAGGTTGATATGAAGTTAACATCTGATGAAATTCGCGGTATTCTTCCGCATAGGTATCCGTTCCTGCTTATCGACCGTGTAGAGGACTGTGAGCCGGGCCAGTGGGCAAAAGCGATTAAATGCGTCAGCGCGAATGAACCGCACTTCACGGGACATTTCCCGCAGAGAAGCATAATGCCGGGCGTGCTGATAATTGAGGCTCTGGCGCAAACCGGAGGGATTGCGCTGCTGACGGACGGAAGCGGAAACGGAAAACTTGCGGTTCTTGCCGGAATAAAAAACGCAAGATTTGTAAAACCGGTCGTACCGGGCGATGTGCTGGAATTAGAGTGTCGGATTCTGAGGCGCTTAGGCGGCATCGGCATTGCGGAAGGCAACGCGAAAGTAAATGGCGAGATCGTTTGCAAGGTTGAAATCACCTTTGCGCTGACTGACTCTGAATAGAATTTGCCGCAGAAAGGGGAATTACATAAGTGTTAGAGGAACATTTTCAAAGGGTTTATCTTAAATTTAAGATTAATCTGTACAGCAAAATTTTTGCGCGGTTCGAAACTCGCGAAGCCAGTTTGACGGCGGTGGAAACTTTTTGCGCGGAGATAATTCACGCGCTGAATAACCCGACGGTCAACGAGTTCGCGCAGTTTGTGAATATTTCCGCGCAGAACGCAACCCACAAAATCAACAGCTTGGTGCGTAAGGGATATGTTGCTAAGTGGCAGTCGCCGGATGATAAACGCGAATACAAACTTGCGGTAACGGACAAATTCTTCCTGTACTACAACATCAGTACCGCCTACGTACACGAGGTAGTAAGCAGAATGTCCGCTCGATGCGCGCCGGAAGAACTTGCCGTATTTGAACGGATACTTGAGACGATCGACTGCGAACTGATGCCGGAGGTCGTGATAGGACGCGGCAAGTAACTGAGATTTACAGAGATTGGAATCTGTGTTTGCTAATTGCCGTCGCTGCCGTTCTCATCATCGCTGCTATGCGGTTCGGGAATCGTATAGCTCTTGCCGTTGGCGGCAAGAACATATTCGTAGAAACGAACTTGGCTGATTCTGAAGTACGGGGTTGTCCAAATGCCGAGAATCCCCAAAGTCAAGCCCGTGAGAAACATCCACCCGATAAAGCTCAAATCAAGCACAAAAGCTTTGCCTTTATGCCCGATCATAAGCCTCTTGCTTTCCCTGATGCAATCCATTATTCCCCAGTCCGGATGGTCGATAGCAAGGTAAATCGACAGGCGATAGCGGTAAGCGGCGATAAGTCCCGGCACAACCAAAAGCAAGCTCCAAAGGGCAATAAATACACCCATTACAATGGACAAGCCCGCATAGCGGAAGAACTTCGGAAACGCCGCGAAAAGGTCTTCAAAACCGCCTTTCTCAGCACGTGAGATGCGTATGCAGAAAATGCTGAACCCGACACCAAGAGTCATTTCCGCGAATTGTAAAACGATCAGCAGAACAGTATTCATCGGCGATGATGTCGGAATTGACATCGTACTGCCTGAATACGGAAATGCTTGTAAAAGTTCGTAATAGAGAGCCGTGTAGTTGTTCAGCCGCTGTGATAGGAAACTGAAGATCAGCAATATCAGCAGATATACTGCCGATACTCCCATTGGATTGGGTTTGTAGCCCCGCATAGAGGCCTTCGCGCCCTCTTTCAAATACGCTCTGTCGTAAGTCATTCGTCAAATCCTCCTCTGTTGTATCTGTTATTATTTTTCATTACTCGCGCGATTTCACGCTCACTATCACGAGCGTTAATGCTGTCACGCTTATCGTAATCTTTTTTCCCCTTGCAGAGTCCGAGTTCCACTTTAACAAGCGCGTTTTTCAGATATACGCTGAGCGGAACTACTGTATATCCTGAACGCTCCACCGCCGATGCCAATTTGCGAATCTCACGCTTATGCAGAAGCAGTTTGCGAAGGCGCTCCGGGTCGCGATTGAAGATATTACCCTTTTCGTATGGGCTTATACGCGCTCCGCGAAGATAGCACTCGCCATCCTTGAACACGCAGAAACTGTCTTTAAGGTTAACGCCTCCGGCGCGAACGCTTTTTACCTCCGTGCCGGAAAGCGCAATGCCCGCCTCAATTTTGTCCTCAACAAAAAAGTCGTGACGCGCCTTGCGATTGCTTGCCATCGTCTTAACGCCTGATTCTTTCATAGCCGTATCCCTTAGTTCGATTGTATTACGGAGAGCGCGTACTTTGCCAAATCAAGAAGTTTATTGCTGTAACCCCACTCATTATCATACCAACTAACCAATTTAACAAACGTGTCCGTAAGCGAAATACCCGCCTTAGCGTCAAATATGGACGTGTGTGGGTCGCCGATAAAATCGCTGCTGACCACATTTTCGTCGGTGTACGCGAGTATTCCTTTGAGCGCGCCCTCGCTTGCGTCTTTAATTATTCCGCAGATTTCATCGTACTTTGCCGGTTTGGCGAGGTTGCATGTTAGGTCAACTACGGAAACATCCAGCGTCGGAACGCGGAAGCTCATCCCGGTGAGTTTGCCGTTAAGCTCCGGAATCACCTTGCCCACCGCCTTAGCCGCGCCCGTAGTGCTGGGAATAATATTCGCGCTTGCCGCCCGACCGCCGCGCCAATCCTTGACCGAAATATTATCCACAGTCTGCTGCGTTGCCGTAACGCTGTGTATGGTCGTCATCAAGCCGTCGGTAATGCCAAAAGCGTCATTTATGACCTTTGCCAACGGAGCAAGACAGTTAGTCGTGCAGCTTGCGTTACTGATAACCCTGTATTTAGGGTCGTAAGTTTTCTCATTAACACCCATTACGAACATTGGAGTGTCATCCTTGCTTGGAGCGCTGATAACCGCCAACTTTACGCCCGATGCCAAATGCGCGCCCGCACCGGACGTATCGGCAAATAGTCCCGTGCACTCCAATACCGCGTCCGCGCCGGTATCTCCCCAAGGAATTTCGGCGGGGTTTTTGATGCTGTAAACCGGAATCTTCCGGTCGTTGACAATCAAATTATTATTGTCGTACCCGACTTCTCCTTTGAAGCGTCCATGAACCGTATCGTATTTGAGCATATAAGCCAAATAGTCTGCCGTCTTCAAGTCATTGATGCCGACTATCTCCGCGTCGCCGCGATAAAACGCCGCCCGCGATGCCAGACGCCCTATGCGTCCGAATCCGTTTATTCCTATTCTGATTGACATTTGCCTGTTAACCTCCCGGCGAGAATATGCTCCAATCTTTTACTTCTTGATTATAGCACCTGACCTTGCTGTCTGTCAAGCATTTTTTTGCGCGAACCGGCTCGATTTAGTTTTGTAACTATTTAGGATTGAGGAAAGTGGGGAAGTGTGCTGAAAGGGATGCATGGAAAATTATAAAAGGCTCCTGATAGGGAGTGATCCGAGGTTGCTGCGGAAGTACAACGGGTATTGTTACAAAGTAGGCGACATGCTGACAATTACAATATTGGGTAATTTTTGCGGATCGCGTGATTTGCAAGATATCCACGATTGGGCGAGCAATGTGGTGGTCAGGGAGTTTTTAAGGAGGCACTTCCGGATATGCGATTTGCCCTGTTACAGTTGGTTCACGCGGATGCTGAGAA
>JAITKN010000003.1 GCA_031278415.1 Oscillospiraceae bacterium | reverse complement strand
AAATTTATTTTTCACAGCCCCACTCCGCCGTCTGCCGGCACATACGCGAATATCGCGTTGCCGCGCTCGAAGTCTTCACGCCCGACCGACTCCAATTTAGTGTACACTCCGAAAATCCCGAACGGAATACGCTCGTCCACGTACTGCAAATTCAGCGGGAAACACGGCACAATCCTTATGCCTTGAATTATCGGCTCTTTGAATATATTATACAGCCCGAACGTCCACCGCGCCGCCGTGTCGTTCCACGTGAACCGTATTTGATACTCCTTGCCGTCGAGCGCAACCTTGCTGAAACTGTCGTTCAGCGGCGGCACGAATATTTCTACCCTTTTCATACTCTCACCCCCTAAAACATCCCTGCCGATATAGCCAAATTATACGCCGCCTCACCCAAATTGTACAATATTGAGCCTTTACTCCCGCTCTCGCTCCCGCTGCTGCTCCCGCCCGCGCCGCCGCTTCCCGAGGTCGCTGCGGGAGTATCGCTGACCGAAGTCGACGCGCTTCCCGCGTTCGCTCCCGTTGTGCCGGACTTGCCGTAACTGTCGGGTATCGTAGTGGTCTTGCTGCTCACCGTCTCGACTTTCTGAAAGCTAATCGCCACTTCTTTCGAATAACCATTGCCATCGGAAATGGAGATGCTGATATCGACAATTGCCATATCGGTGTACGTCGCGCCGCTCGTCGTCACCGTAACAAGCTCGCCCGAAAAATACAAATCCTCAAGCTGCTTGATTACTCTGCTGACCCATCCGGAGCCGCCGTGTCCGCGATTACGGAAATCAACCGCAGACTCCGTGAGGAACAGCGTCATTGACAGCGTTTCGGGGTCGTGGATTATCGTGTCGCTCACCGAAAAGCCGCTTTCGACCGGGTACGAGGGTACCTGATTGGTCAGACTGCGGCTGTCGTCAAGCAGCGCGTCGAACTCAATGCCATTTACGCTGACAGGAGTTCTTGACCTTGCCATATGCGCCCCTCCTTATCTGGCGTAAGCCAGCCCTCGGGCAAGCTCCGCCGTAGTGTCCTTGGCCGCCTTGCCCATCGCCTCGGCACTTTTCTTCTGACCCGCTTTGTCGCCATTGAACGTATTCTGAAAGTAGTTTGTCTGCTCAATAACTTTGTTAGTCATCGATTGCGTCACCGCTTGAGCCGTCGCGGACGTCGCCGCGACGCCGTTGGAGAATGCCGCCAATGCTCCGAGTATCCCCTCCGTCTGACGCGCCGTGAACACTTTGCGCCCCTTCGCGCCGGTGATCAGTTCCGGACCCTCCTCACCCGCGATAAACGTGTCCGGAGTGTAGTTCGTACCGGCGGCATAACCTTTCGTTTTGGATGCCGGTTGAACGGGATCGCCGCCGTCGTCAACCTCGATCGTGGGAGTGTCGCCCCCGCCCGTGATAAGATTTACCACCCACTTGAACCCTTTGCCGACCCAACCGACTATTTTGCCGATGAAGTCCACGATGCCGCCGATTACCTCGAGTATCGGCTTCAGCACGCTCAGCGCGGTTTTCAGCAGCGGCGATAGTGCCTCTATCAGCGACACGACTACCGGCAGTATCGCCGACGCCAATTCGCCGATTAGCTCTACTATCGGCGTGATTATCGGTAGTATTGCTTCTATTAGTGTCAAGATTACGGGCAGTATTGTCTCAATAATAGTCGTTATCAGCGGCAGTATAGCCTCTATTAACGATAATATTATAGGCAGTACCGCCTCTGCTATTTGCAGTATAACGGGCAGAAGTTTTTCTATCAGACTGATAATTACGGGCAATACTGCCTCGATTATCTTCATCAGGATCGGAATAACCGCTTCTATCAGACTGATAATTACGGGCAGAACGCTTTCGATTATCTTCATCAGGATCGGAATAACCGCCGAAATGAGTTTGATAATGACCGGCAGAATTTTCTTGGCCGCCTCCATTAACGTCTTGCCCAGACTTATCAGCAGCGGGAGTATCTTTTTCGCCGCGCCGAACAGTTCTCCGCCGATGTTCTTTGCAAACTCCGCGACCATCGGTACAAGCTGCTTTATGAACCCCGTAATCATTGGCAGAATCTGCTTGCCGAACTCAATCAGCATCGGCAATATTCCTTTAGCCGCTTCAAACAGCGATCCGCCGACACTCTTAGCCAAGCTGAGCATCATCGGCAGCAACCCCTTGACCGCGTCCATTATCCCCTTGATTGTACTCTTGACCGCTTCCCCGTCAATGCCGAGCTTCTCAAACAGACCGCCTATAACGCTGTTGTTGCCGCTGACAAAATTGATTAGATCGTCAATCGCGAGCGCAACCATTAAGATCACAGCGACAATCGCAACCATTTTCAGGTTGATCTTGCCTATTGCCGAACCTATACCTTTCAGACCTGCTATAATTTGCTTATAATTCATCGCGGCTATTACCGCGCTTGCGGCTAACGCGAACAGCTTCAGCGCGTTTTCCGCGCCCCCTACCATTTTGACAAACATTTCAAACCGCGCCTGCGCTTGTTTCAGCCAATTGCTGATATGTTCGCCCATTCGGTTAAGGAACCGTCCCTCACGCGTCAGCTCTTTTATTGCAGCCGTGACCGTCGAGATCACCGTCGTCAGCAGCTTCAGCAATTGAACCGCGGGCTTCAGGATGATGTTTCCCGCCGCCGCCGCTAACTCGGTCAGCGACCTTTTCAGGTTGCCGAGTTGGTTCGTCCACGTGTCCGACTCCCGCGCCGCCTGTCCATAGGCGCCGGAGAGTCTATTCGCGTCCTCCACCATTTTCAGCAGCGTCAATTGTTTCTGGTCTTCGGCTAAGTCCTTGTACGACTTTCCGAACAGCGCGTTTGCCGCCGCGTTTCGAGTCGTCTCCGTCGCCGACAGACCGAGTGCCGCGTCGTTCGCGAAGTTGCCTTTCAGGAACGATTGCAGCGATGCTGTGACCTCTTCCAGCGACTTGTCGTAGAACGCGGCGGAGTCCGCTACCGCCTCAATCGCTCGTTCCGACAGCCCCAGCGCGGACGCCGTGTCCATCCCCGAGGTTTTGGCAAACGCCGCCATCTGCGTGAAGCTTCCTTGCATCCTGCCCGCCGCGACGCCCGTTTTGTCGGCTAGGCTTTGCAGCTTTTTCGAGGCATCGTCCTCAATGTCGCCGAATACCTGAGAAAACTGACTCTTTAGTGCATCCGCGTCGGCTGCTGCCTCGGCAAGCTTCGATAAGCCTTTAATTGAAAAGGCGACGGTAAGCGCTCCCAGCGCTTTATGCGCGTACGATTTCAGTTTGTCAACGCTGTCGTTTACGCCCTTTTCCGACGCGGAGTCCACCTCGTATCCAAACGCGATTGCTACATCCCTGATGGTCATTATCGCCGCCTTCCTTTCGTCTTATTTTCTATTTCTTGCGCCCTTGCCGCCTCAATGTCAGCGTCTACGCGGAGCAGCGCGTACAGTTTAAGGGACTCGTCAAGCGTATAGACCTCTTTCAGCTCCGTCATAGTCGCCTTGCCGGACTTAATCAGCGCGTACATGCGCAGTTCAAGCTCCGTGAACTGCGATAAGTCTAGATGTCCGTACTGTTCCGGTCCGCCGTCGCCGCTATCTCCCCTTTTCCTCGGACGCCAGATAGGCTCCCGAGCTTCTCGAAAAAACCCGCGTAGTTCACCTTAATCACCTCGAATGCGAGTATGAACATATCCTGTGCCGATCCGCAGAATACTTCGTTGACTAAATCGTTGTCGAGCGTAACCGCGTCCGTTTCTCCTTCGAGCTTTACCGCGATATTTCCGTGCTTAACGAGTAGTTTACTCAGAACGCTTTCCAATTTGTTGCCCGACAAGCCGGAAAGCGCTCCGCTGAAGCTCCCTACATCTATGCTCATCAGATCGACCCCATCGTTAAGCAGCGGCAGCAGTCCGCCGAGCAGCGGCGCGATAACGGCGCCTATCTCTCCGCTGAGGTTCGCTGCCGTAAACGCCGGAAACGGACGAATATAGTATTCGTTACCGCCGAGCGTTACCTCTTTCGCGATTCTTGTCTGCTTCAATTCTCTCATCAGTTAATTACCTCTGATTGTCCCGTTTCAACAGTCCATTCTACATTTTGCGCCGTCAGGTCGTAGGTAAGCGTAGGCTCTTTGACTACCCACGCTTCCTCTGCCGTGAACTTTGTACCGCCGACTAAATCCGTAATCAATACAGGGAATAGTCCGCTTCCGTTTGCCCTGTCTTGCTTGAGCTTATTGCGGAGCCACGCGTTTGTCGGCGAATTCCACAGCAGCGTAAGCGTAACCGACGACGTAGTGTCCGGCGAGACCGACCGCTGTACGTCTCCGTACGCTCCTACCGTCTTTGTCACGCCATCCCCACTTTGCTCTACGGCGACAAAACTGCCGTCTGCCGTCCCGCTTACTTTGTGGCTGCCAAAGGTAATTATCACCTTTTGGCTCATATATGTAGCTACATTTGCCATTTATCTGCCTCCTTAATATATCAGCGAACCGTGGATTTCCGCTAGGTGTATGGCGCCCGAAAGCCGCGCCGTGAACTCGCAGCCGCTCAGCTTGCGGGAATTGCGCTGCGAAGCTGTCAGGTTCATCGCCAAGGGAACCTTGGTCGTAAAGCCGGGGTAAAAGTTTTCTTCGCTGTCGAACTGATCAGGCGCGATCCCGCCATAGTCCCGTCCCGATTTCAGGCTCGCGAGCATCTGATTTTCGACAAGCGCGATTCCGCCGTCTGTATACGGTATTTTCGGGTTCGTCAGGAATAGATTCGCGATACGCACCTGCATATCGTTTTTCAGCCAGTCGCGGAACCTGATCGTGTCTATCCACTCTCCGGCGCGTACTTGACCGTTACGCGTGACGATTTTTCCGCCTATCTCCTGTATCCAGTTGCTATGACCGCTTTCCAGCGCCACCTTGAGCGTACCGGTATAATCCGATGCGTAAACTGCCGACACCGTCTTGTTCGCGAACGTCTCTCCGCCGGCGTGAATTTTCAGCGCGGGTGCCGCGTATGCTACGTGCTTGTTAGGCTCGTCAGGCGGCGGGTCTTGATGATTCTCTTTGTTCGTGCCGAGTCCGCATACTCCGAATGAACGGAAATATATCTCGCCTACGGGGTCTGTCTCACTCAGGAACGTATACGCGAAAGCCTTCTCCTGTGTCTCAATTAGCTGTGCGCATTCCTCGAACTCAGTTTCCGGAACGCCCGCCTCACAAGCAAGCCACCATCCGTCATAATCCAAGGCTCTTGCCAGTGTATCAACGAACGGCTCTAACGGCGTTGTAACATATTCCGCCTCGGACGTCGTCCACGTTCCGTCGCTGTTATAGACTGCGCTTGTTTTAATCACCGTTGTGACCTCGCCCTTGACGAAGATGAACTCCGCCGTATATGTACCGGGGTAATCATCCGGGTCTAAGTTCATCTTGTCGCCGCTTCCGGTTGTGCCGAACGATACTTGCAGATATGCCCCGATCTTTTCCGTAGTCGGCAGCGACGCGCCGAACACGATCGTTTCGTCTTTGGTAATGCTAACGTCCGCGCTGTCGCATGCGCTGCGGTTATACTCCACCTGAAACCACGGTAGTGTGCTGTCATCCGGCGTTACGGTGCCTATCGGAATTCCATCGGTCTCCGCGTTTGCCGAAGTGATTATCTTTGTTACCACGCCTTTCGCCAGAGCGGGTACCGATTGCTGCACCGCCAGTACTATCGGACTTGACGAGTTGCTGAACTTAATCCGCGCCGCCTCGCCCACGGGGTCGGCATCCGCGCCCGTCGCCTTATATCCTAAATCCGTTATTTCCGCGAGCGCGTTATACGTGCCGACCGCGGGAATGTTTAGTACTGCCGGACTAAGCGGCGGCGCTCCGAATATCAAAATATTATCGAAGCTCGCGCTGTCAACGACGGGTGAGTTGATATCTATTTCAACCTTGACAAGATCGTCTAAACTATTTGCCATTGATATTTACCTCTCTGATTTCCGCTTCTGTAAAGAAGCCTGTATTTTTGCCGGCAAGTTCCTTTGTGCCGCCGCCGCTCGCGGTCTGTTCCCATGCGGTGTGGTCTACGCCGTCCGGATTGCCCTCGGCATCGAACTCTACCGCGCCGTCCTTAATAATGTCGCCTTCTTCGTTGACCTCTACCCGATCGTCGCCGAGTGTAGCCTCGTACTCTGCTGCCCACTCCGTGAAACCTATACGTAACTCGCACATAGCTCGGTAACTCCATTGCGTATCGTTGATGATCTCGGATAAGTCGTGTACTCCGCCGAGCAAGTGCATACTAAGATCATTTTTAGCGAGCCAATTTATTGTCGCCGGACTGTCTAAGTAGTTGACAAATCTTAGAAGGTCGCTTACCGCCGTGTTCTCGTAGTAGCCCGCGCCGCCGGATGCCGTCACACGCTTGCCGCGTGTAAAAAGGTCGATCTGGAGTGTAGTTTCGCTTGGATACACCGCAATATACGATCCGTCCGCCGATTGCTCTATCGGGCGAGCCACCCGCGTTACCGTACCCATACGCAGCACCACCAGCGGAGACTTAGGTTTAACGCCGGGTGCCGCGCCCCATTTGACCACCGCGCCGTCCCAATATTCGCTTACACGCTCGTACAGCCGTGATTTTACATTATTCAGCGTCATTATCCGCATCCCCCATTTTCAAGTTATCAGTTGCGTAGTTGTTAGGAAATAGTTGTTAGAAATTAGTTCCCTGCGGGGGGACGAGGGATGAGGGCTACCAACTAACAACTAACAACTAACAACTAACAACTAACAACTAACAACTAACAACTAACAACTAACAACTATTTTCTAACAACTACAAAACTGTTCACTGTTAACCGTTAACTGGTCTGACTGTTCATTGTTAGCTCGAATGACCCATTCTGCTTCATAATGAGTTAGCGGAGTATGCAACCAATGGACACAGGACTTACATTCGTACCACTTGCCCGAGTACAGAAGCAAATCGCCGGTTATTCCGCTATGTTCATCCGCCGAAATCATCTCCGTATCGCCGAACGTTTTCACACGCGCTATCGTGCGTTCGCCCTCGGGGAGTGCCGAAAGTTCATCAGAACCTAACGGCTGAACATTCAGCCGCACCGTTAAATACACGCCGTCGCTTACGGAGTATCCGCGCTCCTCCGTCTGAACCCCGTGCCGGAGTATTACATACGACCGCCGGAAAAGTCCGATGCTCATCAGTCGCCCCCTTTCGGCGCGATGACATAGTTTGCCGACTGCACAAGTCTGCCCATGTCAACGAGCGGTTGATCAGACCCTTTGCGCTTGATTGTTCCCGGCGCGTTCTCTGCCGCCCAATCTTTGCTCTTGCTGATGGTCTCCTGAATTATGCCTTTTTGCGCGCTTCCTATCGCGTTCAGTACCTGCTTCGCCGTTGCGCCCTTGACAAGCGTTTTCAGTTGCGCTTTACAAAACTTCTCGATGACCTCGCGATTGTTGTCAACGCTCCGGCGCAGGAACGGACGCGATGGCGACCGCGAAGTCCCAAGCTCGTTCCACATCGCAATGTCAAGCATATCAACTCCGCTCTCGTCAACTTCCTCGCCCGCTTGATAGCCTATCCGAACTTGCAGCTTTGCCAGTTCCGCTATTTGCTCCATCAAAGCCTTGCCATCGGGGGTAATTTTGTCGTGTCCTTTTGCCACGTCAGCATACCCCCTCTCCTGAATTTATAATCGGGATTACGTATAGGTTCCGCAACGCAACATACTGTGTTCCGTAAGCGGTTTGCGCGTAGTCCGCGTCGGGTGACACCACTCCTGACAACGCGGCGCTTCCGAAACTGACGCTCTCGCCGCCGCTGGTGTAGCTTGCCACACCGGCCGCTTTATACGCCTCGAGCTCCGACAGCGCGCCCTCGCCCCCCGCCTGTCCCGCCGATACCAGTTCCGCCGTCTTCATCCTGTGCGCGGTCAGAAGGGCGAGTGCCTGATTGTACACTCGCCCGAACCGCTTACGGCTCACAATCGGAGCCGTTAACTCAAGCCATACATTTACCGTCTCATCGCTGACTGCGGCAAACTCTGCTGCCACAAGTCTGAAAATCTCTAATGGTGTCGCCATTCGGCTCACCGCCTTTACTCAGTCTCCTTCGCGGCGTTAATCGCTTCGATTAGGACTTTCCGCGTCACGTTGTCGTCGTATACAATCCCAAGCTCCACCGCGACGGCTTTAAGCTCGTCAAGCAGCATCTTACTTAAAGACTTTTCGGACGCCGCTTCATCCGCGTCGTCGCCCTGCTTGCCGGTATCCTTCGGCGCAACCGTCGGATTAACCTTTGCGGATGCAGAGGCAGACAGCACGGAAAGCCACTTGCGTGAGATGTAATACTTTGTCGTCGGGTGATCCTTGCCGAAATCCGCCGGCAACTCCGCCGTTTGATCCGGAAGCAGTACAAGCGTCCCAAACCCAATCGGCTTCGTAGTAAGATTTTTAACCTTCATTTTCTCTCCTCCTTAAATGCCCGGTATGATGAGCATTGACAGCGGATAGTAAATCAACGCTCCCGCCGTTTTTGCTTCACAGGGAATTTCAAACTCCAAACCTTTCGGCTGTATGGGGTGCTGAAAGAACGGAAGCGGATTCTCTATCGTGAACTTGCGCGGGTCTTTGCTGAACATAAATCCTACGCCTTGGGGGGTATTCCCTTCGCTGTACGGCGTTATGCCGCTGTCCGCGTTCAACTCAGGCGCCTCCACGATGTTTTTCAGACGCGCCGAGTTCTCCAGTATCCACGTCAGGATCGACTTATCGCTCGAGTCGCTGCGCGGAGTATTCGCGATATACAAATACGCGTCCGTCGGAATGGCAAGCGTATCGGGCCGCTCCACGCTCTTGGTGAGAGTGGCGGTGTACGCTTGCATCGCCGCAATGTCTTTCAGAATTTCTTCCGGGGTCTTGTCGACCCACTTAGTGGACGTTCCGCCCGCGTTCAGCGGAAGCGTGAAGATCGGTACGTTGTTGTCCTCCGACAGAACGCCCATCAGTCCGGTCTCCTTGTCGCCCGCCCACGCGATTTGGTTGATCTTGCGATCTATCGCGTATCGCGCCGATTCGCCCTTACGAACATCGAGGCTTTTGCCCGCGTAGCGGCTCGCCCTCATCTCCTCAATCGAGTAACCGAAGCTGTCGCCGATACCGTATACCTTCGCTGTTGCCGGCTTACCCTTGATATCCGTGCGCGGAAGGTCGGTTGCGTAGTTGTGGATAATCTTTGCGAAGCCCACTTTCTCATAGCCGTAGTATGTGATCGTCTGCGCCCCGGGGTCTACCTCGCTTGAAAACGGGAACAAATTCACCGCCGTAAACTCCGGATACAGTACGTCGTAGGTTTCCTTCTTGATGTAGTCCAGCTCGCGGGCGAAAAACACGCTCGCGTCCTCATCGCTGTCAAAGCGCATTGACTCCGTTTGTGCTAACGTCGCGGGTATCTGCGAATTCCGCAGCGCGTTGTAATCCAACCGGTCATAAGCCTCCGACGGCGCGGCGGGATTGTACTTTTTCTTAGGCATTTTCTTATCTCCTCTCATTTCTTAGGTGGCCGATACTACGGGATTTTGCGGATCGGCATTATTCACGGCGATGCCGGTGCCACCGGTTACGCTTTTAACTACGCTCCCGATTGCCGGTGAGTTATACAGTTCGACAGGCGCAATGTCACTACTGTCCGCGGTTCCGATGAAACGTCCGTTTACCGCAAGGTTTCCGCTTTCCGAATTTGTGAACAGCCCCGCGTCGGCGCCGCTCTTAATCAGATACAGCGGTTCGCCGTAGGATGTCGTCAGATCGCTCGCGATCCGCGCCCACGCTTTGCCGTAACGAAGTACGCCTACCGTCTGACTCGGGTACAGCTTTATTTCGCCGAGCATATCCATCTCGCTGACAAAGCTCGTCAAAACTAAGCCTTCAAACTTGTCCTCCGTGTCCGAACTCGCGGGACGCTTTATGTCCACGCCGGGTGTCGCGCCCTGTACCGCGCCCATACCGAATTTGAGCGCGTTTGCGGACTCCTCACCGTTCTGTCGGCTGTCCACCGAATACGGCGAGATGTCGTACAGACCTCCGGCCACGCCTTTCGGCGTTGTGTAATTGTAACTTAACTGTGCCATTACTCCTTACCTCCGTTTTGCATTCTTTCAATCATACGCTCTCGCGCTGACTGTGCTGATCCGACGCTGTTTTGCGCGGCGCCGTTCCTTCCGTCCGCGTTGAACATCTGCTTGCGCTGATATTCGGTATCCTTGCGGCTGCTAAACTCCTCCACTGCGATGTCGAACGCGGTGTTGACATAGTGTTCGCCTTTTCCGTCGAGGCGCAAATCAGGCTTGATCGCCTTGATTACGCGCTTCTTCGCATCAAGCGGATTAAGCTGCTCAATCCCGTCAAGATTGAGCTTGTCGCCTAATCTTCCGAGTTTAAGACGCTCCGTCACTATTGCGTCAATTTCAGCGGAGTCCAGCTTGATAGTGACTGCCTTACCACCGCCCTCTGCCGACGCGGCGGCGGGAGCAGGCGGCGGCACAGCGGAAGCGTCGTCAGCCTTGCTTGCCTCCGCCACGTCCTTAGCCGCTTGCAGCTCCTCTACGATTTTGAGCAGTTGCTCAATGTCCTCATCTTGACGCGCAATTACTCCCTGCGCCGACTCAAGGTCGGCGGGGTTGCCCTCCGCGTCACGCCTGTCGCGCCGGTCGCGGATCAGCGCGGCGCGTTCCTCTGCTGTGCCGCTCTGCCCGACCGCCGGATTGGGCGGCGGATTGTCGGCGAATTCCATGACCTCCTCAGCTACCGCGTTGCCGGCATCGTTATTTCCCGCTGCCGCCGCCGCTTCCGCCGCGTCAAGACGCCGCTTCCGCCGCGCCTCATACTCGGCGATTGCCGTCTTGTCTTCCTGCTTCTTTGCTTTTGACATTTGGGTTTCTCCCTTCGTTTCTTTATTATCTATATTCAACCGTGCTTGCTCACCCGCTCTTGCCTCGCGCACTATTGCAAGATGGTTTATCACAATATCGGTTTGTATAGCGTCGTATGGCTGACCGTTCCATTCGCCGGGACTATCGTCAAGCGTCAAATCGTATCCGAGCGATAATTCTCGGAAACCCGATCGCTTGACCGCGTCAATGTCGTGAATGATTATCTTCGCCCGAACATCATCGCCGTCGCGGTAGCCTTTGCTTAATATCGTGCCGACTATCTCATCGGTCACGTTCTTCTTGTTTACACGTCCCGCGCTGTGCGTTATGATAACAGGCTTACCTTCATAGGTTGCAAGACTGTCCTCCGCAAACACGTGTTCGGGCAGCCTAAGCTCCCGACTGTCCTTGTACTCGAACACGCCGACGCTCGTCACTATCGGCGTATCTATCAGGAAGCCCTCGGGCGTGTACTCCACTTTCTCAAGCGGTACGCTGTCCAGTCTCCTGACGCGCAGCAGTTTCTTTTCTTCGCTCATTGCGCTTCATCTCCTTTTTCCCACGGCAATA
>JAITKN010000152.1 GCA_031278415.1 Oscillospiraceae bacterium | reverse complement strand
TACAAACCGTAACCGCTACGCGGTCTGCTTTGTCGGCAAACGCGGACACGATATATTCTTTACTGCTCAGTCCGAATTCTCGCGTTATCAGCGCAAGCGC
Source organism: Oscillospiraceae bacterium (assembly GCA_031278415.1). Taxonomy (GTDB): domain Bacteria; phylum Bacillota; class Clostridia; order Oscillospirales; family Oscillospiraceae; genus JAISJH01. The sequence continues at coordinate 8,684 of JAITKN010000152.1, read as the reverse complement.
GTTTTCCAAAACAGATGTTTCAACATCACCCTGTTGATGGTCGTTTAGCTCTACCGCGGTGTCCGCGACGCTGTTTACTTTCTTTTTGTGTTTCATAGACTTCTGCCCCCTTAAATTTTTGCGCCAATGACGCATTTATTTGCTTAAAACGCGCTAGCAACGTTTCTCGCAAATGCTCTTTATCTATATCATATATCCCTGTTTCAGGCAATTCACGCGCCAACACCTCGTCAACAGCATCGACGTGCTTTTGCGAATAGAGCTTCCTGCCTGCGGCATCTCTGAACGGCGTAAACGGTAGTATTCCTTGCTTGTCCCAAAGCGTCAACGTGTGAACAGGTACTCCCGTTACTGCGGAAATGCGTTCTTTGTAGTAAAGAATGTGTTCAACTTCGAAGCGGTCTGTCACTTTATGGCTTGCGGGAATAGGCACAATCTACCCTCTCACAAGCTGCGCTATTTCAACCTCAGTCAATGCGTCCACGCTTTTTACAAAGATGGCATAGGTCGTGTTTGATGTTATCGCGCCAATGTCGATAAATTCATCAATCTTAACCTTGCCTTCTCCGACAAGCTGTTCAAACTTGTCCTCATTAACTGTACGCACGACATCAACCGCGTCTGTCAACCCGCGCTTTGTCAGCGCGTCAACAGCTATATCGTGTACGAACCCGACGCTTGTACGCGCTTGCTTACCGAAAACAAATTTATCGGTCTTGACGTACTTAGAACCATTACTGTCCTGAATACCTACAGCATCGGCGTATAGCTTCAGTTGGTCGGAGATTTTATCTTTTTGTTTTTTTATCTCCGCTTCTTGCCTACGCAAAGCGTCATATTGCCCAACAAGAATTTCCGCATCAGCGGAAGATAACGGAACTTTTTTAAGTTTTGCCATAGTGTTTACCTCTCGTATGTATTATTGTTAAGTAAAGCATAGCATACAAAATAATGACACGCAAATCGCCATAATCGAGCCGACCGCGTTACTCAAACTAATACTAATGCTGACTCCCTTGATTGGAAGGACCTGTCCGCTGCGGATATTCAGAAACGTGTACTCAGCAGAGCAAAGCCGGGCAGTATCTGCCTGTTCCACAATGCCGCGCTTAATACTCCGGAAGCCCTGCCGGGAATTATTGACAGTCTGCTTGCCGATGGTTATACTATTGTGCCGGTCAGCGAGATTATCCTCCACGGAGAAACCTACATAGATAACGCCGGCGAGCAGCATCTGAAATCCATTCGGCAAATACCCGGATTGTCTTTGTTATTTCCTCTTGTATTTTAGCCTGATATGGTCTATAATAGGGGCGTATGGAGAAGATTAACCTTACTGAACTGAATCCCGGCGGGGAGCGGACGGCGCTCATTTTAGAGGGCTGGGCAACTAATACCTCGCTGTATATCGGACTTGCGGAGACCGTAGCGGAACTGGGCTATCGAGTCTTTCTGCCGGATTTGCCCGGATTCGGCGCGTCGCCGGAACCGCCGGAAGCTTGGAACTGCGCAGATTACGCCGCTTTCGTCAATCGCTTTCTTGAAGATCGCGGAGTGGAGCGCGTTACACTCATCGGACACAGTCACGGCGGCAGAGTTATCCTCAAAGCGATAGGAGAGTCTCTGCTGTCCGCGAAAACAGAGCGAGTAGTCCTTATAGGTTCGGCCGGAATAGTACGCGAGAAAACAGAACGGCAAATCCGCGCCGCGAAACGCTATCGGATCGCCGCAAAACTCCTGTCTGTTTGTCCGCAGCTTTTAGAGGCATACCGCCGCGCTAAGGGAAGCGAGGACTACCGCAACGCGTCGCCGATTATGCGCGGCACATTGGTGAGATGTATTAACGAGGACTTGCGTCAACTGCTGCCGAATATCGCGGTTCCTACACTTCTGCTGTACGGGGAGCGTGACGCGGACACTCCGCCGGAGAATGGCAGGTTGATGGCATCCTTGATACCGGACGCGGGGTTCGTACTCGTTCCACACGCCGGACACTATGCGCATTTAGATAATCCGGAATTCGTCAACCGCGTCTTGCGGAGTTTTTTGCTGCCGCCATTAACAAATAACAAAACGGAGTAACACAAATGCTGATTTACGTATGTTTGATAATAATCTGGGCGGTTCTGATTGCCTTTCATTGGAGTGTATATAAGCGGAACGCGCATATGTTCCAGCTTAACGGATATAAATCCAAAATACACCGTGATTACGCTGCTGAGAATCGTATTTTTTACTTGCGGCGAAGCGGCAAGGCGAAGAAACCATTGGTTTGGACAGCGCGACTAAAGCGGCTTACGGGCGCATACGCGCTTCTGTCGCTGATTATGCCCTTTCTGTTGCCGCCAACGCTGATCAGACTTGCGGCGTTCCTAATGTCTCCCGTTGAGAAAGCGATCAACGCGCGTTATATCGGTGAGGCTCGAAGCCTGATTGCGGACGCGAAGTCCTCCGGGCTTAAAGTCATCGGCGTTACGGGCAGCTACGGCAAGACCAGCGTAAAAGTATATATCGGCAAACTGCTGAGTTCGCAGGCTGATGTTCTTATTACTCCGGAAAGCTATAACACCACACTCGGCGTAGTGCGTACAATCCGAGAGCGGTTACGGGCGACGCATAAGTATTTCGTTGTGGAGATGGGCGCGCGCAATAAGGGCGATATAGCCGAGATATGCGAACTTGTAAAGCCCGACTGCGCCGTAATTACCGCAATCGGAGAGGCTCACTTAGAGAGCTTCGGCAGTATTGAGAACACCTCCGACGCAAAGTTTGAGCTGTTTGACAATCTGAACCCCGAAACCGGAATCGCCTTTCTTAACTTTGACAATGAGCATATACGTCAACGCGCACAGACGATCAAAAACAGCCGCGCCGTCCCGAAAATCGTAAGCTACGGCGTTAAACTCAAAGATGCCGACTACCGCGGCGAAAACGTCACGACGACGGCGAACGGAAGCGAATTCTGCGTTCGCGGGGTTAAGTTCCGCTCAAAGCTGATCGGCGCGCACAACACGCTTAACCTGACCGCCGCGATTGCCGTCGCCAATACGTTGGGAATCCCTCTTGATGAACTTGTTCTGCCGGTCCGAAGGCTCGAGCCGGTTCCGCATCGGCTGCAATTGCTCGGCGGCGGGGACACTCTGCTGCTTGACGACGCTTATAACAGCAACCCCGACGGCGCAAAAGCCGCGCTCGACGCGCTTGCGGAGTTCAGCGGCAGATACAAGATCCTGATTACGCCCGGAATGGTGGAACTCGGAGCGAGGGAGTTCAGCCTGAACACCGCGTTCGGAGTTCAGGCGGCAAAGGTCTGCGACTATGTTGTTCTCGTGGGAGTCGAGCGTACACGCCCTATCGCGGCGGGGCTTCACGCGGCGGGTATGCCGGCGGAACGCTGTGCCGCTGTCCAAACAATAGAAGAGGCTTTGCGAATAGCGAATTCACTTGACACGGCGGGAAAACCGCGTATAATACTATTGGAGAATGACTTACCCGATAACTATTAACCACCAATCAATAGGCAAAAAGGATTAAAACCACTATGAAAATTTCTATCGGACTGTTTTTCGGAGGGAAAAGCGTAGAGCACGAGGTGTCGATTATATCCGCGCTTCAGGCGCTGCGTAATTTCGACGCGAACAAATACGACGTTACTCCGGTTTATATCGCCCGTAACGGGTATTTCTACGTTGGCGAAAAACTTCGCAATATAGCCGATTTCCGTGATATTCCATCGCTGCTTACGGAGTGCCGGCGCGTAATTCCGACAGCGACGGAGTCTAACCGCGTCGAACTGCACGGATTCCCGTTTACGGCAAGGCTGTTCGGCAAATCGTCGAAAGCGCTTGCGACGATTGACATCGCCTTTCCGATTGTACACGGCACCAATGTTGAGGACGGCGCGTTGCAGGGCTATCTGCAGACGCTGGGACTGCCGATTGCCGGACCCGGCGTATGCGCTGCCGCGTTGGGAATGGACAAATACGTCCAGAAGGCACTTTACCGCGCCGCCGGATTGCCGGTACTGAATGCCGTTAAGTTCACCGCAAGAGAGTTCGGACTTAACCAATCAGCGGTTAGCGCGCAAATTGAGAGTGAGGTAGGATATCCTCTTGTGGTTAAGCCGCTTAACCTGGGCAGCAGTATCGGAGTCAAACTCGCCAACGACAGAGCGGAACTGGAAAGCGCAATTGAATTCGCGGCTGAATTTTGCCCGGTTTTGCTCGCGGAAAAAGCGGCGGTCAACCCGCGTGAGATCAACTGCGCGGTACTTGGCGACCGCGACTTCGCCAAGGCGAGCGAGTGCGAGGAACCGCTCGGTTTGGGCGATATCCTGAGCTACGATGACAAGTACTCCGTCGGCGCAAAAGACGGCACTAAGGGTATGGCAAGCCTGAAACGGCTTTTGCCTGCGCCGATTACGCCGGAACAGCGGACACGTATTCAGGACTATGCCGTTAGAGCGTTTCAAACGCTTGACTGCTCAGGCACGGCGCGGGTTGACTTTTTAATTGACGGCGTAACCGAAGAGATCCGAGTTAACGAGATAAATACCATTCCGGGGTCGCTGTCGTTTTACCTCTGGGAAGCAAGCGGAATAAAATATCCCGCGCTTTTAGATGAGATGGTCACTCTCGCGCTGAAACGCGCCCGTGAAACTGCGGAACACAGCTATGAAATCAAAACCGGAATTTTATCCGCCTTTACCGGAGGCTCTAAGACCGGCAAATTGAAAGGTTAAACGCTTATGATACAGTTTGAGGAATACAAACAGCAACTTCTGGGCTTGAAGCCTAAGCTCAATACCCTGAAAGAGGCGCTGAAGCCCGAAGATGCGGAGCTTGAAGCGTCGGCATTGGAAGATAAGTCCGGCGCGGATGGTTTCTGGGATGATATGGAAACCGCACAGAGGGTACTCCGCTCCATTAAGGTGCTGCGTGAGCGCGCGGAGAGATATTATCGTCTTGAAAAAGCTTACGGCGATATACTTGCGATTACCGAACTCGCGCTCGAGGAGAACGATGAATCGCTGCTATCCGACCTTGCGGCGGAGTTCAGCGTATTTGACAAGAAACTGGAGCAGGCGCGGCTTGAAACACTTCTGAGCGGCGAATACGACCGCTGTGACTGCATTGTTACTCTTCATGCCGGCGCCGGCGGCACGGAAGCTCAGGACTGGGTTCAAATGCTGTATCGTATGTATATGCGGTGGGGTGAGCGTCACGGATACGATATTAAGCTGGTGGACTGGCTGGATGGCGATGAAGCCGGTCTTAAATCAGCAACCGCGCTTGTATCCGGAGAGCTTGCTTACGGCTATCTGAAAAGCGAAAACGGCGTACACCGCTTGATTCGCGTTTCGCCGTTCGATTCCGGCGGACGCAGACACACTTCGTTCGCGGCTGTAGAGATCACTCCGCAAATCGAGGACACGGGCGATATCGTAATCAAACCCGAAGACTTGCGCGTAGATACCTACCGAAGTTCCGGCGCGGGCGGTCAGCACGTTAACAAAACCGAGAGCGCGATTCGCATTACCCATATACCGTCCGGTATCGTCGTCGCTTGTCAGCAGGAACGCAGTCAGATTCAGAACCGCGAAACCGCTATGAGTATGCTGAGAAGTCAGCTTGCCGCGATTAAGGCGAAAGAACACTATGATAAAATTGAGGATATCAAAGGCGCGCAAAAGAAAATCGAGTGGGGCAGCCAAATTCGGACATACACCTTTATGCCGTACACGCTTGTCAAGGACGAGCGCACACGGTTCGAGACCGGAAACGTCCAAGCGGTTATGGACGGTGATTTGGACGGATTTATCAACGCCTATTTGATGTCGCGGACATCAGACCAATAAGGAGAGCAATTAATGAAGGAACTATCCAAAATATATGACCCTAAAACCGTTGAGCCCGAAATCTATGACCTCTGGATGCGCGGCGACTTTTTCAAAGGCAGGGCGGACAGCGGCAAAACTCCGTTTACAATAGTGATCCCCCCCCCTAACGTCACAAGCAAACTGCACATCGGACATGCCTACGACAACGCGCTTCAGGATATTCTCATTCGCTGGAAGCGTATGAGCGGTTACGCCGCGCTTTGGGTTCCGGGCTGTGACCACGCGGGAATCGCCACGCAAATCAAAGTGGAAGAAATGCTGCGCTCGGAGCGCGGCGTCACCAAGCACGACCTCGGGCGAGACGCGTTCCTTGCTGAGGTATGGGCGTGGAAGGAAAAATACGGGGGCGAGATTATCAACCAGCTCAAAAGGCTTGGCAGCAGCTGTGATTGGAGTCGTGAGCGCTTCACTATGGACGAAGGCTGCAGCCGCGCCGTGCGTGAGGTCTTCACACGTCTTTATGAAAAAGGTTTGATTTACAAGGGCAAGCGGATTGTCAATTGGTGTCCGAACTGTGTAACCGCGCTGTCCGACGTTGAAGTCGAGCATGAGGATCGCGAGAGCGCGTTCTATAAAATCCGCTATCCGCTAAAGGACGGAAGCGGCTATCTGACAGTCGCGACTACGCGTCCGGAGACTATGCTCGGCGATACCGCCGTCGCTGTAAACCCGGAAGATCCGCGTTACAGCGGCAAAATAGGTCAGTTGCTTATACTGCCTCTTGTCGGCAGAGAAATACCGATTATCGGCGATGATCACGCCGATATGTCGCTTGGAACCGGCTGCGTTAAGATTACGCCGGCGCACGACCCGAATGACTTCGAGGTCGGTAAGCGTCATAATTTGCCGGTTATACGTATACTTGACGATTACGGCAAGGTAAACGATGGCGGTAAATACGACGGTATGGACAGATATGACGCTCGTAAGGCAATAATCGCGGATTTGGACGCTCAAGGTCTGTTGGAAGGCATCGAGAACCGCTCCAACGCGGTCGGCACGTGCTATCGCTGCGGTGCCGCCGTTGAACCTATCGCGTCGGAACAGTGGTTTGTAAAAATGAAACCGCTTGCGGAACCGGCAATCAAAGCCGTTGAAGACGGCGATATTAAGTTTGTGCCCGAACGCTTCTCTAAAAATTATCTGAATTGGATGCGCAATATCCAGGATTGGTGCGTTTCCAGACAGTTGTGGTGGGGGCATCAGATTCCCGCGTGGACGTGTTCCGAGTGCGGACATATAACCGTAAGCCGCGACGACCCGACCGAGTGTGAGCATTGCCGCGGCTCCTCCATTACTCGCGACGGCGATGTGTTGGATACGTGGTTCAGCAGCGCGCTGTGGCCGTTTTCAACCCTCGGATGGCCGGATCAAACTCCGGACTTGGACTTCTTCTATCCGACAAGTGTGCTTGTGACGGGATATGACATCATCCCGTTCTGGGTAGCGCGAATGATCTTTTCCGGACTGGAGCAAACTGGCAAGAAGCCATTCGACACCGTACTGATTCACGGACTTGTACGCGATGAACTTGGCCGCAAAATGTCCAAGTCGCTCGGGAACGGCATTGACCCGCTGGAAATGATTGACGATTACGGCGCCGACGCGCTTAGAATGAATCTGGTTATGGGTGTGGACGCGGGCAGCGACACTCGTTTCACTCAGAAGAAAATCGAAAGCTTCCGCAACTTCGCTAATAAGCTGTGGAACGCCTCCCGCTTTACGCTTATGCAGCTTGAAACCCAAGACAGCCGCCGGACGGAGGATTTTTCCGCGCCGCAACCGCGCACATCCGCCGACCGTTGGATCCTTTCCAAGCTGAACCGCCTGACTCGCGAGGTCGGCGCAAACCTTAACAATTTTAACCTTGGTGTAGCCGTAGGCAAAATCTACGACTTCATTTGGGACGACTTCTGCGATTGGTATATAGAACTGTCTAAAATAAGCCTTACGCCGTCCGTGCTATGTTTTACGCTTGGTGAAACGCTGAAGCTGCTGCACCCGTTTATGCCTTATATTACCGAGGCAATATGGCAATCTCTGCCAATGGGCGGAGAGGGAAGCCGCGCTCTTATGATTCAGCCATACCCGCAATATGACGACAATCTGAATTACGCGGAGGCGGAGATCGAGAGCCTTATACGCGGAATCAGGGCGATCCGCGCTCTTCGCGCCGATAAGAATGTGCCGACCGGCAAACGTACCAAAATCTACGTCTCCGCCGATAATCCGGAACGGTTTCCGGAAACCGCGCTGCAAAGGCTCGTGTTCGCGTCCGATGTAGAGTACGATACTCCGCCGAACGTATCCGATATGGTGACGGCGATAACGGAAGACGCTAAGTTTTTCATTCCGCTGAATGAGCTTGTTGATTCCGCCGCCGAGCAAGCGCGTATTGCAAAGGAGCTCGAAAAGGTTTCCGCGGACCGTGACCGCTTGATGGCGAAGCTCGCCAATCCCGAGTTTACCTCTAAGGCACCGGAGCGCGTCGTCGCGGCGGAGCGGGAGCGTCTTGCGAAAGCGGAAGCTCTTATCAAACAATTAACGGCTGACAATCGGGTATACTTTACCGAATAGAAACGATTTACGAACGATTTCCGGCTGCATGGACGCGACAATTAGTCGGCTGCAAGCGACAAAAAGCTAGCTTTATGCAATAAAAAGCTAGCTTTATGCGACAAAAAGCTAGCTGCAAGCGACAAAAAGCTAGCTTAAAGCGAGAAAAAGCTAGCTTCATGCGATAAAAAGCTAGCTTAAAGCGAGAAAAAGCTAGCTTCAGGCAATA
>JAITKN010000128.1 GCA_031278415.1 Oscillospiraceae bacterium | reverse complement strand
ACGCGTATGCACATAACAATTGTACAGGCGGTCGGTTGTGTACGGCATATCGCTTTCCGGCAGCGGAACATTGTACGCCGTACATTTGGAAACATCCAACACGCTGATTCTCACAAGTGAATCCAGCGGGCAATATTGAGTGTGAAGCCCCGTAATGGTGCCCGCTTTGTAGACCTTTCCGCTTGGCGCGGCAGTATCTGTCTGAAGTTGGCAGAAGTCGTAATAGACGTGAGCGTCACACTTTTCCTGAGGAACCTCGCTTGCTCGCATCTTAAGCGTAATGGTATGATTGCCCAGCATATAATCTTCGCAGGCAGAGGTTGCCAGCTTGCCGGATTCCGCGCAAATCGTAACCTCTTTTAGGTTCTCCGGCTCGGTGAAGTTCTTAGCCTCCAATGTTTCGTGTATTTTGCTCATCACTTTGCTGAACAGCGCGTTAGCCGGACTGACGCTTGTGCTGATGTTCTCCGGATTCTCATATCCTACCCAGACCACACCCACGTAATAGGGTGTAAATCCCGCGAACCAACGATCGGATGAACCACCGGACGTGCCGGTTTTGCCGGCAAGCGGAATTCCGGTCACGCCTTTCATATTAGCGCTTACGCCCGTACCCGGCGATACGAGAACTCGCTTCATCATTTCCGTCATCTGATACGCCGTGTATTCGCTGATCGCGACATTTTGTTCGGACTGATTGTCGATATAGAGTTTCCCGGCGGAGTCGTAAATCGCGCTGAACGTGCGGCTTTCGGTGTAAATGCCTCGGTTTGGGAAAATGCTGTACGCTGCCGCTTCCTCGCGAACGCTGATACCATTCGTCAGCTGTCCGAGCGCCAGCGGCGCGTAGTCTATGTCCGTTAAGCCGTTTTCCGAACGCACTAAACTTGTTATATGGAGCTTATCCTCCAAAAACATAAACGACACCTGCGGAGTAAGGCGATCCAAAATCTGCGCGGATACCGTGTTAATGGATTCTTGTACGGCGTCGCGTATCGTAACGAGTCCCTTGTTAGTTCTGTTGCTGTTCTTCGGCCACCAACCGTCTGATCGTCCGCTGAGAACGCCGATCTCGCTGTCGTTGACGAGGTGCCACGTTTGAATAAGTCCGAGGTCGAGCGCGGGCGCGTATACTGAAATCGGCTTAATGCTGGAACCCGGAGGACGCTTCATATCCGTTGCGTAGTTATAGGTGCGCTTACCTTCCTTTTCTCCGAGACCTCCCGCCATAGCGACGATATCGCCGGTATACGGGTCGCTGATAATAACCGCGGAGTTAAGCGACTGGGTTTTGCTTGTGCCTTCGGGGTAGTTTTCGGGGTTTGTGTAGACCTCGTCAACCATCGCTTGAATTTTCGGGTCTATTGTGGTATATATGGAGTAGCCGCGAGTAAATAGGTATTTGCTCGCGATTTCGCGTGTGACCTGCTCCTTGTCCATAATCGCCTTAATAACATCTTCGATGACGGCATCGGTAAACCACGAATATGAGCTTGCCTTTTTGGCGTTAACCTCGCCGTTTTCGTCCCGGCGAACTTCTACGCGCCGGAATACAAGAGTCTCCGCAATAGCGGCATCGCGATCTTCTTTGGTAATCATTTCCTGTTTGTACATCTCGGAAAGTATGATTTCCTGACGCGTTTTGTTGCGTGTCCGCGAGGCTTCGCTGATGTAAGGGTCGTACAGGGAAGGATTGTTGGTGATGCCGATGAGCGACGCGCACTCCGCCAACGATAAATCCCAAACGTCCTTGCCGAAATAGACTCTTGCGGCGGCTCCGACACCCTCGCAGCTCTCGCCGAGAGGAATGACGTTCAGATACGCTTCCAGGATTTCTTCTTTGCTGTAACGCGCTTCAAAGTTCAGCGCGCGGAATATCTCCGTCAATTTGCGCTTTACTGTCGCTTCTTTGTCACCCGTAATGTTTTTAATCAGCTGCTGAGTAATGGTGGATCCGCCGAAAGTGTCCTGCATAAAAAACATCTTTGCAAAGGCTCCCGCCGTACGATACCAGTCCACGCCGTGATGTGAATAAAAGCGTTTGTCCTCTATGGCGACGGCGGCATTACGCAGGTTGAGCGGAATTTCCTCCAACGTAACGGGAACGACGTTCTCTTCGGAGTACAGGCGTTCTGACTCCCGCCACATTTGCAAATCGTCATCGTAGTAGTAGATAACACTTGTTTGCGGCTGAGCGTAGCTTGCCAAATCGACATTAAGCTCGTCGTCAAACGCGGTCTTGACGTAGTTAGCGAAGAAGCAGGAAAATATCAGCCCCGTTATCAGCGTAATCAGCAGGAGCGTACCCGCGGTTTTCAGGATTACGGAAAGGACACCGCCGATAGCTTTACCGGAAATCCGTACAGCCGCTTTCGCGTTGTTTACAGTCTTTGCGCGCTGCGCTTTCATTTTGTGTTTTTGTCCTCCAAGCAGTCGTAAATGACCTCAGGGTATTATATTCCGCATATGCGGCGATGTTAAGGCGGTATGTCCGAGTGTATTCAAAAAGCGGCGCGCGAGGCTCTTCGTTAACCGCTGCCCTTAATATACCGCCAGTATACCATAAAAAAACTCGATTTGTCAAGGCGCAAATTAGCGTGTAATTGTAAACTGTCTGTTAACAGTTACTTCACCTACCCGTCTAATGCCGTAATTTCTCACCACAAGCGGGCGGACTGCGCTTTGCAATAGCGTAGGTTGAAATACTGCTCTTACAGTATGCGTCGGAATTGTGCTCTAATTGTATGGTCATTTTTAACAAATTGTCAGAAATGAAAATTTGTTGTTGCGTTTAGCCGAAAGTTGTGGTATAATGCCGCTAATGGTGATGTTTGGTTCTGTGTACCGGACTTCCGCGCGAGGCGCCTGAGCGTTTTACGGCGCGCGCGGCACGACACACGAACGGCGGAGCGGACAGCTTCGGCGGCTTCGCGAATAGGGCGGTAAGCCTGAATCCGATTGATTGGCTTGTTCATACCCTTTGCGGCTCGAAAAATGACGGCACGGCTAAACTTGCCGCATTGAATATAAATCCCAAGATATTACAAAAACGGCAAGCGACTGATGGACGAGACAGTCGGGCGCGGCGAATAGGATAACATCTCAGCGGGCTGATAGGATCGGAATCGGAGGGTTAGTATGAAAATTCAGTTGCTTATAGCGACAGACGACAAAGATTACGCGAAGCACCTATCAAGCGTATTGTCTGAAAATCGCGCGGAGTCATTTGAAGTGACCGTATGCTCGGATGCGGAACGTATTGAGGGTCTGTTGTCAGAGCGGTCTTATGATGTCGCGCTGTTTGACGCGCCGCTAATCCCGCGTTCAGGTCTTGAGAAGGTGCGATTGCCGCTGTTGCTGTGGGATATGTTGGAATCAGGCGGCGGCGATGTCAATCTCATAAAAATACGGAAGTATCAGCGAGTATCGCGTCTGAGCAGCGATATTTTAGACGAATACTCCAAAGCTACTGTTGGAGTGACCGGATTCGGAAGCGGCAAGGCTAAGATAACTGCGGTGTGGTCGCCGGTCGGCGGTGTCGGCAAGACGACCGCGGCGTTAGCTTATGCCGCGCAAAAGGCGGTCGGAGGCGGGAACATTACATATCTTGATCTCGAATATTTTTCCAGTACGTCTGTTTATTTTCCCGAAACCGGCAAAAGCATCAGCACCGCCTTTGAACGATTGGGCAGCAACGCCGCGCTTCTGTTGAAAGCAATCTCCCTGAAGGACAGCGGCAGCGGTATATGCTACTTTTCCCCGCCCAACAACTACGATGATATGAACGAGTTGACCGCGGAGGATGTAAAAGCTCTTGTCGATGCCGCGGCGGAGAACTCGGACGAGGTTGTTGTCGATTTGCCTTGCGCCTGCGACGAGCGTACCCGCAAAGTACTGGAAGCGGCGAACGCGGTATACCTCGTCACGGACGGCAGCAAAACCGCGGCGGAAAAGATTCAGCAGTTTATCACGCAGCACAATTTGTACGCGAAGGTCTATGCCAAGACGGTATTGGTTGCCAACAAGGGGGCGAAAGTCAACAATACGCGGTTCAAGAGGATGTTACAGCTTCCGTCGGTCACCGCGAACGATCCCGTTTCCGTCTGCAAAACACTTTCGGAAGTTAGGTTCGAGTAAGGGTAATAGTTATACGTTTAAGCGAAAGGAAGCATAGCAAAATGTCGGAGACCACACGCGCTGCGCTTATCACACAGCTAAAAACGGAGGTTCAAGGTCACGCCGACTTGACGGCACTGAACGACGAGCAGCTGCAAACGCTCGTTGAGCGGGCGCTTGACGCAAAAATCGAGTGGGCGCGTGAGAACAACCCGCAAGTGTACTCGGAATTATCCGCTATGAACTTCCGCGAAAAGAAGTTCGTTACATCCTCTGTGTACGAGGCTATTCGCGGACTCGGCGTATTGGGAACGATTATAGGCGACCCCGACATCACAGAGGTTATGATAAATGGTTACAAAAACATTTTCATTGAGAAAGAGGGCAAACTGTCAGAGCTGACCAAACATTTCGAGAGCCGCCGAGAGCTTGAAATCATTATTAACAAGTTCGTCTCGCAAGCGGGGCGGCAAGTGAACGAGAGCGAACCTATCGTTGATACGCGTTTGGATGACGGTTCGCGCGTCAGCGTGGTTATGCCGCCTGTCGCGCTGAACGGTCCGATAGTGACGATTCGACGCTTCCCGAGAGAGGCAATGACGGTTCAGACGCTTATCAGCTACGGATCAATAACGCCGCAAGTCGCCGAGCTTCTGCAACTGTTGGTGGAGTGCAAGTATAACATATTCATCAGCGGCGGCGCGGGCAGCGGGAAGACGACATTCCTGAACGCGCTGTCGAACTTCATCCCCGCGGATGAGCGCGTTATTACGATTGAGGACTCCGCCGAGCTTCAAATCAAGAATATACGCAATCTCGTTCGCTTGGAGACGAAGAACGCGGGCCCGGACGGCAAAGGCGCGATTACGGTAAGAGACCTTATCAAGTCCGCTCTGCGTATGCGTCCCGAGCGAATAGTGGTTGGCGAGGTGCGCGGCGCGGAGGCTCTTGATATGCTCCAAGCGATGAATACGGGACACGATGGTTCTCTCTCCACAGGTCACGCCAATTCTACATACGATATGCTGAGCCGTTTGGAAACGATGGTACTGCAAGGCGCGGATGGTCTGCCGCTCGAAGCGATACGTCAGCAAATCGCGTCGGCAATTGACATCATCATTCATCTGTCACGTCTGCGCGACAAAAGCCGCAAAACCGTAGAAATCGTGGAAGTGCTTCATTACGACACCGAGAAGCGGCGAATTGTGATCAATCCGCTGTACGAATTTCGCGAGAGCGATAAATCATCCAGGGAGAAAGTCGTCGGACAGCTTATAAGAACGGACAACGAGATGCAAAACGTCGAGAAACTCCGCAATGCCGGAATCAACTGTGTGGTATAGGAGGCGGGTATGAATAATAACATTTTTGCGATAACCGCCGAAAAAACGGCGGAGGCGGCAAGGGCGTCCGCAAGACGGCTGAAAGCGCCGGATTATTCCGTCAGCCCGTCAGGGGTGTTCGACCATATTGCGGCGTTCATTATCGGGTTTGCCGCGGGGTTTGCGGTACTGTTCATCTTTTATAAGATAGCGGCTCTGTCGATAATCGGCGGCGGGTTATCAGGTACTGCGTGGATATTCGTATCATCAAACGGCGCGGTAAATAAACGCAAGCGGAAGCTGAGGGCGCAGTTTTTTGACTTGCTTGAAGCGCTGTCGGTGTCGATGAGGGCGGGCAGTCCCGCGGCAAAGGCTATCGTAAGCGCGCGCGACGATTTGACGCTCCTTTACCCTGATGAGAGTGATATAATCGTCGAGGTGGATATTATCATAGGCAAGTTCCGCAACACGGTTCCGCTGTCGGAAGCGTTCGCGGACTTCGCGGAGCGGAGCGGCATAGACGACATCGCCGGTTTCGCGTCAATTTACGCGACGATTGAGGGCAAGTCGAGCCGCGCAAATGAAATCGTGCGCGAGACACAGCAAATCATATCCGACAAGATGGAAATTGAGATGGAGATTGAAACGTTAATGATAGCGGCGAAGTCAGAAGTTACCATTATGCTCTTTATGCCGCTTGTAATCCTTGCCGTTGTCGGTTACGCGGGCGCGGGGTTTATGGACTTGATTTATACCACGACAGTTGGGCGGTTGGTCGCGACAGTCGGGTTCATACTGTTTATCATCAGTTTTATAATGGCGCGGAAGTTCAGCAACGTGAAGTTGTAAGGGGATAGCGTATGGTGTACGTAATTTTGGCGGCTGCCACGATACTCGCGGTTATTTGGTTCATCTTGCTTGGTATGGTTTCCGAACAAGACTGGGTGGTTGCCGCTACGAACAAGGTGCTTGATAACCGCGGACAAATCAACAAACTGCGCGTCAAGAGCGCGTCCAATCGCGGGTTGCTCGCGCAGTATAATGGTATGTCCGCAGAGGTAATGAGCGTATTCCTCGGCGGCGACGGCATAAAAGCAATCGCCAAGTTGGAAGATCGCAATGAACAGCTGCAGCGCGGCAACCTCAAATGGGTAAATATTTTTGCTATGCCCGGTTACGTTTTGCAGCGATGGTTTACGTCAATTGGTTCGGGCGGTATTCACAAGAATATCCTGACGAAAAACTTTGAGCTTTACGGCAAGAAGAACGCGGAACACAAGACGAAACAGCTTATCGCGAAGCTGCTTTCCTATCCGATTATCGGCATAGCGGCTTCGCTGATTATCGCGGCTATAGTGATAGGCGCGGGGAATATGAACGTCGGGCTGGCGATACTTGGGATCGGAACGCTTCTTATACTCGTCTTGGTATACGCAATGTATGATGAAGTACGCGACAAAGTGAACAAGCGGCACGACGCGATAGCGCGGCAGTTTCCGAATGTCGTTTCCAAACTTGCCTTGCTTGTTACATCGGGAATGATAGTGAACAAGGCGTGGAAAGAAACGTCGTTCAGCCAAGAAACGGAGCTTTATCAGGAAATGCGCCGCACTACCGACGAACTTGACAATAACGTACCGCCCGATGCGGCTTACGGCAACTTCATTACACGATGCAACACAAAAGAGACAGCGAAACTCGCCTCCGCCATACTGCAAAACCTCTCGAAAGGTAACGCCGAAATCGGCAGACTGCTCCAAAGTATGGCGAAAGAGGCGTGGTTGGAACGCAGACACACGGCGAAGCGGGATTCGGAAAAGGCGAACTCCAAGCTGATGATTCCGACGATGCTGCTGTTTCTTGCCATTCTCGCTATGCTGATGGTTCCGGTCGCTATGAACTTTTCGAGTTTATAGCGTGGACATAAATTTTACGGAAAGGAGGTGAGCGGAATGATTGAAAAAATCCGGATGTTCCCATTGATGGCGTATTTAGCCTTTACGAGTTTCGTTAGCGGGCTGAAGGACGACCTCAAAAACGATGAGCGCGGGTTGTCAGGCGTGGTTGTCGCGGTAATGTTAATTCTTGTCGCGATACTGGCGGTAGTCTTGATCTGGCAATTTCTCGGCGAAGCGATTGAAGGCTGGTGGGAGCAAATCACGGAAAGTAGCCCGGACTTTACCAGCCCACCCCCAACTTAGCAGCCCTGCAATTTAGGAACTCGCGCAGGAACAAAAACACCAACGGAAAGGGAGTGCGTATCTTGCAAAACAAATCGAACAGCGATTTTTGGCGTGATGAGAACGGCGACGCCGTTATTGAGGCTACCATTCTCTTTCCGATAATGGTGTTGATTTTCTTCGCGCTGGTGCTGCTGTCGGTCTATCTGCCGACGCGAGCGGTTCTGCAACGCGCCGCTCAGTATACCGTAGTGGCGATGGCGACGGAGCGGAGCGATACTTGGATATATTTCAACGAAAGCTCTATGAGATACGGTTGGCACACCGACAGGAGCGAGCTTGATGATGTATATGTTGCGGCGTTAAAATCTGAGTTGCCTAACTCCAACGCGGATAAGGCGCAAACGATTGCGGCTAAGGCGGAAAATCGCGTCGTCCTTACGCCCGCGGGAGGCGGCACATCTGACGGCAATTTGGAAGTGTCTTTCGGGGTTGTGAACTACATCGTCTACAAGGAGATTATCGTCACGGCGACGCGGACAATTCCGATGCCGCTGAACCTGTCGCTGATAAATTTCCCGAGTGGTATACCGATTACGGTCACATCCACGGCAGTTGTACAGAACGGCAATGAGTTCGTCCGCAATATGGACATAGCTGCGGACTTTGTGAATTTTGCCGATGAAAAATATAACATTTCGTCAGATTCGTTTGCGGAGAGCGTTGAAGAGTGTTGGGCGAAAGTCCGCGGATTCCTCGGAATATAGGTGATGCCGATGAATGAGTTGCGGAAAAACTGCACAGGGGCGGTAACGGTGTTCGTTACACTTCTGCTTATCCCTGCGGTGCTTGTCAGCGGCACGGCGGTTGATTTGGCGCGTATACATACGGCACGGAGCGTTGTACAGGACGCGAATCAGCTTGCGCTTAACTCCGTTTTGACGCAGTATGACGCTTTGCTGCAAGACATCTACGGAGTATTCGGCGTTATGAAGGATGACCCCGTTTTGGCGGGCATGCTTGACGAGTACGTGGAAGCCGCTGTATTCGGTGAGGATTGGCAGGACAAAGGCAGCGGCTCTTTTCAGCTTATCTACGCGGATAGCGGGAATCTGACTGCGGAAGTCAATCCCGAAGCCGCGCAAAATCTCGGCAACACCGATGCGCTCCGCCGTCAAATCGAAGAATATATGAAGTACCGCGGTCCGATTGTGATTGCGCAGGAACTGCTTGGCAAGCTGCAAGATAACACTATCAGGAATGACTTAAAGATAATAGGTGAGAAGCTTCAGATTGACAATGGCGTTGGCGAATTGCTTGAGCTGTACGAGCAGTTGTACGCTGCGATACAAACCGCCGATAAGTGTGTGCAGTCGGTCGGGTTCAGCGCGTTCGGACGCGTTTCGACAACCCTGAATAATATAAAAACTCGATTCGAATATTTGCGCGACTGTTATGAACGCTGGGAAAATGAAACTGACCCGAATAGGCGGGATGACATTAGGATCGAATATCAGTGTATTCTTGAACATATAGAGGCATTGAAAATCGGCAACGGCGCGACATACCGCAAATGGAAGAACGGACATTATGAAAATGAAGGAACGCCGGAGCAGGAGTGGAAATCCGGCAGTTGGGGTACGCCCGTTGCAATCACCGGAGGTCTCGACAAGGCAATCGCAGATACAAAGGCAGTGGCTGATGATTTCAACTCGCGCTTTGACGATGTCGCTTCTATCGCGCAAACCATAGATTCTAAGCAGAGCGAGATTGAGCCGCACGTTGACGCGTTGGAGAGTATTCTTAACAGCGGCGGCTGTAATGAGGATTTGAAAAATGCGATGATGAACAAGACGGGAAGCGACAATAAGTCGCAAACAGAACGTTACCGAAGCGTACTGCAATGGGAAATTGCGCCGCTTGCCGATAACTACAAAAGCAGCGGCTATGAATATATATTGTCCGTTAATGAGATGCTTGATGACGTTAAATACAGAGATGCGACCGACACATATCCCGATAGTCTGACGCGCGCGCAACTGGCCGGCCTGTCGGGAGATGCCGACTTCACGCTGCGAGATGATGTTTCCGTGAGCGACAGCAGAGCTGATTACTTTGCCGGGTTTAGTAACGTAAATTACAAGATGCCCGAAGGGTTTAAGAAGTTTGCGGATTGCTCGCCGGAACACTCACAATTTAGGGTAGCGCTTGAAGCGATGATGAGCAGCGGCAAAGGTGAACCTATAGCGATTGGAAACGAAGACGGGAGCGGCAGCGATAAAGACAAAGCGGGGAAACAGCGCGATATTATAGACACGCTTATACAGCTTGCTGAGGAAGCGTATAACGGGATGACTAACAGTCCGGAAGGCGCGGAATACATAGATGATTCATTTACGGCAAATCCGGAACATCTCAGCATTTGGGACACTATCAACAACATAGGCGAGACCTTCGACGATGGTTTGCTCGATGTTTTTGAAGACCCCTTGGAATATCTCGGCAGAACAGGTGATATGCTGCTGCTTTTGGCTTATGACGCGGCTATGTTCTCCAACTACACGACGGCGAAGCCGGAAAGCATAGGGAAATCGGCAGCCGAGAAGGTCGGCCTGTATGAGAAAACCGCAAGCGGCGTAACTATCAGCCCGGCAGTAAACTATTTCTATCAATCGGAGTGGGAATACCTTTACAATGGCGAGCAAGATGCCGGTAAAAACCTGAACGCCGTTACTAAGCTGTTATTTGCCGTCCGATTCGTCTGCAACTATATCACGGCGTTTAGCATATCGTCTGTTACGGAAATCGTTACGAGTATACAGGAAACTTTTACTTGGGGATCTATGCGCGGCATCGTTTTAAGTGAGTTTGCCCGCGTAGCTTTAGTTGCGTCTGAAACAATAGTCGATGTCGCTTCGCTGCGGACAGGGTATAAAGTTCCGTTCATAAAAAGCGGTGCCGAATGGATTTGTGATCCCGAGGACGTGACAGACGCAGTATATAATATATTGGACAACGGCGGTGAAAACGCCGCTTTGGAAAGCGCGGAAGGGTTATCTTATTCCGCTTATCTGTTGTTCTTCATTTTGGCGAAAACGCCGATTGAGGGGGATATAGATACGTGGTCGGACACGTTGGGAGCGCGGACGGGGCAACTGATAGAGTGGAACATCATCAATTACGAATCGGGGGCGAATGCCGACGAAAACCAAATGGCGATAGCGGCGGCCGATCCAAACGCCTTTCAGCTGGCAAACGCGTATACAGGCTTTTCGATGACGACTAAGATTGATTTGAGGATGTTATTTCTTTCAATGGCGTTCGCGCAGGATGGAATCAACGGAGTCGTTCCGCCCAAAACGCTTGAAGTTTCCGCGACGGATTACAGGGGGTACTGAGTTATGCGACGGGATGAGGGCGGGTATATCGTAATCGAGACCATCGGCACGTTTATACCATTTCTATTCTTGATATTGTCGATACTCGCGCTTGTGAACATCGTTACATTGCAGGCTCGGATTCACTATGCGCTTACACAGACCGCCGAAACGCTGTCGATGTACAGTTATGTTACTGATCTTACAGGCGCGCCGGACATTGAAGGCAAATCGGTCGAGACGCGGCAAAGGGCGGCTGACTTCAGGGCAAACATAGACGATGCTCTGAGCGGGATTCAAACGTTCTCGCTCGGCGACGCTCAAAAATACGGCGAAGCGGCACTCCTCACGTCGGACGATGTTATCGACGATCCGAAAGGGATTATTCAGCCGATGCTGGATTACGGCGAGGACAGACTCGCGGATAAATTAACGCAGGAATTGATTCGTCCTCTTGTCGGACGCTACCTGCTGAATGGAACTCTTAGCGGCATAGACTACTTGACGGGAATTGAAGACGCTGCCGACGCAAGCCTGAAGAGCAGCGGCGTTGTCGGAGGGCTGACGGGAATCGACTTCGATAAAACCGATATTTTGGACGAGGATGGTAATATAAAAATTGTCGTTCAGTACGAGATCAATTATTTGTTTAACGCGGCGCCGCTGCCTTTTACCAAATTAAAGGTAACGCAGATTGCCAAAACCAAGGCTTGGTTAAACGGAAGCGAAGCGCGCGGAAAGGGGTATTGGGATTGACAAAGCAGAAACTTAAACCACTTATCCCATACGCCGGGCTGCCTGTTATATGCGTTGCGCTCCTGTTGATACGCGGTATAGACGGCGAATCGAACGCGCTGCTCCGATTCGAGGCGTTGGCGGTGTTCGGGTATGCCGCGTCGGTGTATGACATTAAGGACAAGCGAATTCCGAACGCATTGGTGCTGATAATGCTCGGCGCGTGGGTCGTGATAACCATTCCGTATCTGTTCTGCGACACCGCGAACGCGATAGCCGCGCTCGCAAGCTCGGTCGCCGGGTTCGCCTTAGCCGTAATACTGTTCCTGTTGGTGTATTTCGCGAGTCGAAAAGGGCTGGGCGGCGGCGATGTGAAATTTATGGCGGCGGCGGGACTGTATCTCGGCATTCAGAATACGCTGCCCGCGATACTTTACGGCGCGGTGCTTTCAGCTGTAACGGGCATCATTCTGATACTGGCTAAGAAAATGGGTCGTAAGGACGCAATTCCATTCGCGCCGTTTCTGTACGTCGGCATATTACTGACAATTTTCTTCAGATAAGGAGGTATTAACGGTATGAACAAAGCAAGCAGAATTTTACTCGGACTTGGATTCTTGGCGTTACTGCTCATATCGTGGGCAGTTGCCGCGAACTCTAAATCACCCGCGCAGAAGCAAACCGAGCTGATAGCAGAAGCGACCGCGCTGATCTCCGACGCAATATATGTGCGAGCAATGCCTCTGCTTGAAGAAGCGGTCGGTTACGATGCGGCGTATACACTCGAGGCGGAGACGCTGTTAAAAGGAGTCTATCTCAAACTTATGGGGCAGAGCGGTATCAAAAACAAGTACACGGATCTCTTAAACAAGCAAATGGAGCGCGAAGACACTACCGCCGCGATATTTACGGAAGCCGCGAATTTCTATATCAGCACGAACAAGCTCAAAACCGCGCTTGAGGTTTTGAAGCGCGGCGCTCGCAAGCTGAACGACCAAGGTCTTATTGACTTCTACGAAGCGGAACGATACGCTTTCAAGGTAAATCGTATCACCTACGAGGACGTTACAGCGATTGTCAACGGCAAAATACAGGTCTCCAAAGAGGGTTTGTGGGGCTTGGCGAACTCGGACGGCGGGCTGATTATACCTTGCGAATGTGAGAAGATAACCAATTGCGATAACTCGCGGGTGATTGTGCTGAAAGGCGGCGAGATCTACGCGGTCGACTTGCGCAATAACCGGATAGACTTACTGCACGAGAAAGCAACGGACTTCGGCAACTACGGCAACGACCGCGTGGCTGTGCTGACGGACAAAGGCTGGCAGCGGGCGACGGGCGGGCTGATATTAGACAGCAAAGTATTTGAGGGCGTGGGCATGTACTCCGGCGGTTACGCGGCAGCGAAGCAAGGCGGCAAGTGGGGCGTTGTGGATATAGGTGTGAACTGGCTTGTTCCCGCTGAGTACGACGAAATTATCCGGGACGAACTCGGGCGATGCTACGCGCAAGGCGCGGTGTTCGCGGTTAAAGACGGAAAGACCATCTTGATTATAGACGGCGTTGATACGGGAAAGACCTATGACGACGCCCGTCCTTTTACCGATGATGGCTTGGCGGCGGTAAAACTGAACGGCAAGTGGGGGTTTATCGACAAAGCAGGCGAAATCAGGATTGAGCCTCAATTCGATGACGCGCTATCGTTCAGCGAACATTTAGCCGCGGTTAAACAGGGCGATTTGTGGGGATACGCCGCGCTGACGGGCAAAATCGCCATTGAGCCGCAATTTTTGCAAGCGAAATCATTCTCGAACGGCAACGCGCCTATTCTCGGCGAGCGCGGCTGGCAGTTCATCACATTAGTTGAGTATAAACAGGAGGCGGGATTATGATTTATCCAATACAAGCTAAAAGCGACATTTTAACAGGCGCGGCATTGGTAGTGCGTATACCTGAAGCGGAGGTTGACAAAATGGCGTTATACACCATTGAGGCGGACACGCCGAGTTTCATATTGCCGTTTCGGTATCAGACCATAGACGGCGATGTGGAGTTTACATACTTGATCGGGACGAGGAACAATATCAAATACTCCTACGGAAGCCGCAACTCGAAAGAGTATGCCGCGCTGTGGCGGAATGTTCTGAACCCGCTCTTGGAGTGTAATGACTGGTTTATGCGTTCGTTATCATTCGTATTACAGACGGAATATCTGTATTACGACAAGAACAGCGGTATGGTCAGCTACGTATACATACCCTCCGTGCGCGAATGTTCGGATGAAAACTCGCTGAAACAGATGGTAACCGAGCTTGCGGAGAAATGCCCTGCCGATAACCCCGAATTGGAAATCAGTGCGCTGCGGGCGATAATGCAGGGCTTTAACCCAAAAGAGTTCTTGCAAATGCTGAAGAGTTACCCAAATTCGGACGGTGCTTCCCTGACGTCCGCGCCGGAGCGCGGCGGCGGCAATTCGGCAAGGCGTATTGATAAACCGCAGGAGGCGTCGAGTTTTAACGCGCCGTCATTGCCCCGGGAGTCTGTGAGCAAGCAAGCGTCAAAGAAGGAATCCGCATCCGCTCAGTACCCGTATGTCAGCGGTGCGGAGGACGATATAATCATCAATCTCCACGGTTGGAAAGAGGATAAAAAGAAGAAACCTGACAAAGTAAAACCGAAGACGGGGAGTCTGTTCGGCGGCAAGGCGGATAAGAAGGCGGCACCGACGGATGCCGCCGAACAACCTAAATCGCAAGCGAGACGCATATTCGGCAAGAAAAAGACCGGTACACACGCTGTGATAGCGGAAGATGCCGAAGCGTCGCGGCAATCCGCATATGGACGCAACGGCGTTAATGAGGCTGTTTATACCGACGCGAACTCGAATATTGACGTTAACGATGAGGATACGCAATTCGAGGACGGAGATGTTACGCAGTTAGAGGGATCGAGCGCAAAATTGCGGCTTTTCGGCAGCGCGGCGCTGCCATCGGAAATCGCGGTCGGTGAAAATCTCGACAGACCGTTTATCATTGGACGTTTTGATGTTTCCGTTGGCAAAAAGCAGGCAGATTTTGAGTTCGATAAATCGACTAAAGCCGTCAGTCGCCGCCATGCGTCTATCGAACGAGCGGGGAATGGCTATGTCATCATCGACCTATCATCAAGCGCGGGTACTTTTGTAAATGGGCAAAAGCTTACCCCTAATGTTCCGTGTGAGCTTACATTCGGAACCCGCGTATCGTTCGGCACATCGGGAGCGGACTATGTGTTCGAGGGTTAATATCGGAGGCATAGCCGTCTCGGGAACCTCTTTGATTGTAAGTCCGTTCACGGCGGCGTGGTCGGAACCGAGGCTCAAATGTCCTTCCGCGAAAGTCAACGCTGAATACGGAGAGAAACGGAAGCGCGCGGAATGACGCGGATAATAGCCGGAACATATGAGCTTATCCGCGAGATAGGTTTGGGCGGCGGCGGTATCATATATCTTGCCAACCATCTTCGCTTGGATAAACATGTCGTTCTCAAAGCGGATAAGCGCAAATTGACAGCGAAACCCGAAACGCTTAGGCGCGAGATTGACACGCTTAAAAACCTCAGTCACCAATATATACCGCAGGTATACGATTTCGTTGTTGAGGACGAAACCGCCTACACCGTTATGGACTATATCGAGGGCGAAAGTTTCGACAAACGTCTGAAAAACGGGGAAAGATTCACCCAATCCCAAGTCGTATACTGGGCATGTCAGCTTTTGGAAGCACTATCATACCTGCATAGCAGACCGCCGCACGGCATACTCCACGCGGACATTAAGCCCGCAAACGTAATGTTGACGCCGCACGGCGACATTCGGATTATTGATTTCAACGCTGCTCTCGCGTTGGGCGAAGAAGGCGCGGCAGCGGTCGGCCGCAGTTCGGGTTACGCCTCGCCCGAGCATTTAGGACTTGATTTTTCCGCGATCGGCGCAATGACGCGCTCAAGCGCACGTAGCGACGCAAAGGCAATGACGATACTTGATTTACCCGAAACTGTGCTGACGTCAGAACCGATGCCGCAGATTTCCGCAACTTCGGGCAAAAAGATAATGCTTGACGCGCGTTCAGATATTTACGGGTTAGGCGCAACGCTGTACCACATATTGACGGGCAGTCGCCCGGCCGGTCGCATTAGTGAGATCGTACCGCTCTCCGATAAGGAGTTCAGCCGCGGATCGGCGGCGATTATTAACAGGGCTATGAATCCGAACCCGGATTTGCGCTTTCAATCCGCTGATGAAATGCTTCGCGCTTTCCGGCACTTGAGCGAAAATGACCCGCACACTCGGCACGAAGTCGGACGCGTTATAGTGTAGAGGGTACGGTTAAAGCCTCCCCTCTATATTAGCCCTCTTGCGAAATTAATGTACGCTGTTGAAATGACTAAGGAATTGTTACGGAATAAGCTTGTCAAGTTTATTCCGTAACAATTCCTAACCTTTGGTCAAAACATCAAGGAATCTGCTGGGCGGATTGGTCATAGTTCTGCCATACATCATCCGGCGCTTAGCGGAAGTGATATACAGCTTCTGCTTTGCGCGGGTCATTGCGACGTAGCATAGGCGGCGTTCTTCTTCCATTTCATCCGGTTCTCCGATGGAGCGCAGTCCCGGGAATATGCCGTCCTCCGCGCCGACGAGAAGTACGACGGGGAATTCCAGACCCTTAGCGCTGTGAATTGTCATCATCTGAACCATATCGGCATGTTGGGCGTCAGATTTATCTATATCGGTGTAGAGAGCGATTTCGTCAAGGTATGCTGCCAGTGACGCGTTTTCCGACACTCGGGAAACATAGTCAATAATTGAAGATTTAAGCTCCATTACGTTTTCAAGCCGCGTTTCGCTTTCGATATTAGCCTTTTCTTGAAGTGCTTGAACGTAGCCCGTTTTGTCGAGTAAGATGTCGTAGAAGGCGTCGAGGCGCGTTTGAGCGACTTGGCTGCGCAAGTCGTTTATAAGCTCGGTAAAGCGTGACAGTTTAGCGACGGAACCGGCAAGTTCCGGATATTGTTCTGTGTTTCGCAGAATCTCAAATATCGGTTTGCCCTCGGCTGTCGCGATAGCCGTAACAGTATCGATTGTTTTCTGACCGATGCCGCGCGGCGGATTATTGATAATTCGCAGTAAACGCAGGTCGTCGTCAGTATTGGCGACTACTGCAAGGTAGCTGACCGCGTCTTTGATTTCGGCACGATCAAAGAACCTCATTCCGCCGTATACGCGGTAAGGGATGGATTTTCGCTTAAAAGCCAGCTCGAAATTTAATGATTGCGCGTTTGTGCGGTATAGGATCGCAATATCGCGGTAGTTCAGTCCGCGAGCGTACCATTGGGTAATCTGTAAGGCGGCGTAATCTGCCTCGGCGCGTTCGTCCGACGCAATTTTGAGGGTAAGCGGGTCGCCTTTGCCGTTATCCGTCCAGAGCGTTTTCCCCTTACGGCTCGTGTTCACGCTGATTATGGCGTTAGCCGCGCTGAGAATATTTTCGGTGGAGCGGTAATTCTGCTCTAAGCGAACTATACGCGCACCCGGGAAGTTGTTTTCAAAGGAAAGGATATTTTCAATGGTGGCACCGCGGAAACGGTAAATGCTCTGGTCGTCGTCGCCGACGACGCAGATGTTGTTGTATTCGCCGCTCAGCAGCTTTATAAGCGTGTATTGCAGTTTGCTCGTATCCTGATACTCGTCAACCATTATGTACTTGAAGCGATGCTGCCAACGTTGCAAAATGTCCTGATGTTCTTGCAGCAGCTTGACGGTTTCAAGAATCAAATCATCGAAGTCAAGCGCGTTAGCGTCGCGGCAGCGCCGTGCGTACTCTATGTAGATTTTGCCGATTTCACGGGCGCGGAGGTCTTTACGGGTTACGGCGTTGTCGGCATATTCATCGGGGGCAATCATACTGTCCTTAGCGCGGCTGATAGCTGCAGCTACGGTTCGGGGGCTGAACACATTTTCGTCTATCTCAAAGTCTTTGATAATGCGCTTCAGCAGGGAACGCGAGTCCTCGGAATCGTAAATCGTAAAGCGGCTGTTCCATATCCCGCTTATTTCAATGTCGCGGCGCAGGATTTTAACGCAAGCGGAGTGGAACGTAGCCGCCCAAATCTCATCGGCAACGCTTCCCAGCATTACGGCGAGACGCTCTTTGATTTCGTTCGCGGCTTTATTAGTGAAAGTGATCGCGAGTATCCGCCAAGGTTCAGCGGGTTCAAGCTGTAAAAGCGGCAGTAAACGCTCGCGCCATTGCTCATCGGGATTATCGGCGAACCACAGCACGGTTTCAATGTCGTCGGCACTAATCTCCGTCGGAACTTCCTCCGAGTCAGAAGCGCGTCCGTATTTCAGGATATTGGCAATACGGTTAATAACTACCGTGGTCTTGCCTGAACCCGCTCCGGCAAGCAGAAGCAACGGTCCCTCAGTAGCGGATACCGCTTCGCGCTGCATATTATTCAGCCTTTTGAACTCGGACAGTATCGCTCTTTTGCGAGCTGCCGCGAATTTTTCATTGGTTTGTATCATGTCAACAGACCTCAGCAGCGAAGTTTTTCGCTGTCATCAAGTATATCTTGCAATGATATAGACCGAAGGTATTCAGTAATTTCACGGTCAAGTCCCCTCCATACTTTAAGGCTCTTGTCGTCCCTGCATTTTTCGCAGTACTCAATGCCGTGTTCCGGACATTCCTCCGGTTTGACCCCGCCATCCGTGATCGCGACAATATCTGCTACCGTATAGGAGTTCGCCGGACGCGCGAGACGATACCCTCCGCTTGTGCCGCGCGCGGCATCAAGCCAGTCGGTATCTTTAAGCTCAAACACGATTTGCTCAAGATAGTTTTTGCTGATTCCGCGACGCTCCGCGACATCCTTAAGCGGAACATAGCCACCGGCTGAGTTTTCCGCCAAATCGGTCAATAAGCGCAGGGTGTATTTCGCTTTAGCCGTTATTTTCATTTTGCCCCTTTATTTTCTCCCAATATACCTTAGCTGACTGCTCGTTTTTGTTGCTGCCGAACTCGTAATACTTAGCGCCCAGGAGAGAGTCCGGCAGATATTGCTGTTTTACCCAGTTGTTAGGGTAGTCGTGCGGGTAAAGATAGTTTTGGTTCTTGTCCTCGACTTCCGCGCCGTCGGCGTGAACATTTTGCAGATTTCGCGGAATCCGCCCGGCCTTGCCGGCTTTGATGTCGTCCCATGCGGCATCGATAGCATACGTATCGTTGCTTTTCGGCGCGGTGGCAAGCAGCAATACCGCCAGGGAGAGCGGCAGCCGCGCTTCCGGCAGCCCCAACTCACGCGCGCTGTCGCAGCAGGCTTTCACAATCGACATAGCTTGCGGATAAGCAAGCCCGACATCCTCCGCCGCGATCACAAGCAAACGTCGGCACGAGCTTAGTATGTCGCCGGCTTCAAGCATCCGCGCGAGGTAGTGGAGTCCCGCGTCGGGATCGCTGCCACGAATGGACTTTTGCAGGGCGGAGAGGACGTCGAAGCGTTCGTCGCCGTCGCGGTCGTAGCGAGCCGCGCTTCTCTGTCCGACCATTATAGCGTCTTCAGCGTTAATAGTCAATACCCCATTATTGACCGTGCCGACGTTAAATAGAATTTCCACAGCGTTCAGGGCTTTCCTGACATCCCCGCCGCAGTTCTGAGCGACACGTTCCGGCACTCCCGCGCCGCAATTTACGCTGAGCCCCGATTCCGCTTCGAGCGCGGAGACGGCTCGGCGAATTGCCTTCAAGACCTCATCCCGCTCAACCGGCTTGAACTCAAAGGTCGTACAGCGGCTGAGGACCGCGCCGTACACGTAGAAAAACGGGTTTTCGGTAGTAGACGCAATCAGGCGGATTGACCCGTCCTCAATGTACTCTAAAAGGCTCTGCTGCTGCTTTTTGTTGAAATACTGAATCTCGTCCAAGTAAAGCAATACGCCATTCGGGGCGGTAAGTGAATCGCGCTCCGCGATAATATCCTTAACGTCCTGCAAACTCGCGGTAGTGGCGTTGAGTTTGCGAAATGAGTGCTGCGTACGCTCCGCGATGATATTAGCGACCGTAGTTTTTCCGGTGCCCGATGGCCCGTAGAAAATAAGGTTAGGGACATCGGAGAGTTCAATAAGACGGCGCAGCAATTTGCCGGGTGCTAATATATGTGTCTGTCCGATGACATCATCGAGAGTTTTCGGGCGGAGCCTATCCGCCAGCGGTCGGGCAGGGCTACTCATAGAGCGGATACTCTTTGCAGAGAGTACTTACACCGTCGCGGATAATGTGCGCGGACGCGTCGAACTTAGTCGCGGCAAGTTTGATATACTTGGCAATGAGCGGCATTTGCGCCTCTTTAAGT
Organism: Oscillospiraceae bacterium; assembly: GCA_031278415.1. Taxonomy (GTDB): domain Bacteria; phylum Bacillota; class Clostridia; order Oscillospirales; family Oscillospiraceae; genus JAISJH01. Next base: position 1,266 of record JAITKN010000128.1, on the reverse strand, counting down.
CCGCGGGTAGTGACCATAGGGGTACCGAGTCGAAGCCCGCCCGTAACGCCGGGTTTGTTAGTATCCCCCGGCAGGGAGTTCTTATTGGCGGTGATGTAGACCTCGTCAAGGCGCGTTTCAAGCTCCAGTCCGGTTAGGTTGAACGGACGCACATCGCAAAGCATCAAATGGTTGTCCGTTCCTCCGGAAACGAGCTTGAACCCGTCGTCAATAAGCGATGCCGCAAGCGCTTTCGCATTACTGACGATTTGCCGTTGGTAAGTCTTGAATGATGGTTCAAGAGCTTCTTTGAAAGCGACCGCTTTCGCGGCGATAACGTGTTCCAACGGACCGCCCTGAGCGCCGGGGAAAATCGCTTTGTCGAGCTTTGCGGCAATTTCCGGGTCGTTAGTGAGCAGAAATCCCCCTCTCGGTCCGCGCAGAGACTTATGGGTAGTACCGGTAACTACATCGGCATAAGGTACGGGCGATGGGTGAACCCCTCCGGCGATAAGTCCCGCAATGTGCGCTATATCAGCCATCAGGTATGAACCGGATTCCTTAGCGATTTCGGATAGTGTCTTAAAATCTATAACGCGGGAATAGGCACTTGCGCCGGCGATAATCATTTTCGGGTGATGCTCCAGAGCGAGTGTCCGCACATTATCGTAGTCAATCGTCTGCGAGTCTCCGCTTACGCCGTAGCTGATGATTTTATAGTCCTTTCCCGAGAAGCTGGCGGGACTTCCGTGCGTCAGGTGACCGCCCTCCGAAAGGCTCATTCCCAATACGGTATCGCCCGGTCTGCACAGTGCCTGATATACCGCGAAGTTAGCCTGACTTCCGCTATGCGGCTGTACGTTGGCAAATTTGGCGCCGAACAGCTGTTTGCAGCGTTCGATGGCAAGGGACTCCACTATGTCAACATTTTCGCACCCGCCGTAATATCGGCGACCCGGATATCCCTCGGCGTATTTATTGTTAAGCACGGTAGCCATCGCGGCAAGTACATGCTGAGACGCGGCGTTCTCCGACGCGATAAGCTCTAAGTTGCGGCGTTGCCGGTCATATTCCGCTCGTATCGCAATGCCGATTTCGCGGTCATACGCGGTAACAAAATTCATTATTTTTTCAAGCATTTGCGTTAATCCTCCAAAGTAAAGCCTTATTAAATCGTTGTACACTCCTATTATACACCCTAATCGGCGTCGTGTCAATACAGAACAATATGGTGACCACGGCAAAAGCATTTACTTTTTTCCCGTTTATCTACCCATCTAATACCGT
>JAITKN010000127.1 GCA_031278415.1 Oscillospiraceae bacterium | reverse complement strand
AAATCTAAGCCAAAATCGCGGGGGCAAATATGAAACGCAATGTTCGCGCCCCGTTATGCGACGCGCTCAACGCAGGCGCGAAGAGTACAGCGGCGCAACTTGTCAGAGCGGTTAACTATTGCGACAGAAAAGGATAACGTTCCGGGATGAACATTTTCAAACACTACCCCTGTTACAAGCAACACGACATAACGGACTGCGCGGCGGCGTGTCTTGCGACGATATCGCGGAGCTACGGCTTGAAAGTGCCGATAACGCGCATCCGTGAGGTCGCGGGAACAGACAAGCAGGGTACAAACGCGCTCGGAGTGATAAAGGCGGCGGAGAAACTCGGCTTCACGGCGAAAGGCGTGAAAGGGACACGAGAAGCGTTTTTCACGCCTTTTCCGCTGCCCTGTATAGCGCACGTAGTCGTGGACGGGAGCTTGCTGCACTACGTCGTGATACATAAAATCACCGAAAAGCAGCTGATCATCGCCGACCCCGCGAAAGGGATGCGCAAAATCGAGCCGGAGGAATTTTTCAAAGAATGGACGGGCGTTCTTATTCTTTTGGCTCCGGCACAGAATTTCGCGAAAGGCGACGAAACGAAAAGCATATACTCGCGCTTCTTCAAGCTGCTGATTCCTCAGCGCGGACTGCTCGTGAATATCTTCTTTGCTAGCCTTGTGTACACGGTACTCGGTATCGGCGCGTCGTTCTATTTCAAAATAATGATGGACGACATACTGCCCAATATGTTGGAGCGGAGTTTGCATATTATCTCGATCGGCGTGGTCGCGCTGTACGTGTTCCAGATATTGCTCGGCGCGTTCCGGTCGCATATGCTGCTGTATATGAGCCAAAAACTGGATATAAATCTGCTGCTCGGCTATTATTCGCACGTTTTGGATTTGCCGATGAACTTCTTCGGAACGCGCAAGGTCGGCGAAATCATCTCGCGTTTTCAGGACGCGTCGAAAATCCGCGACGCCATCTCCGGCGCAACGCTGACGATAATGATAGACACGCTGATGGCAATCGCGGGCGGGATAATCCTGTTCGTGACGAACGGCACATTGTTTGTCATCGCGCTGATTGCGGTGCTGTTGTACGGCGTGATCGTGTTCTGTTTCAACAAACCATTGCGGAACATCAACCAAAAGAGTATGGAGGAAAACGCGCAGTTAAGTTCGTTCCTGATTGAGTCGCTGAACGGAATCGAAACCGTGAAAGCGTTTAACTCGGAGCGTTCCGCGAACCTGAAAACCGAAAGCCGCTTCGTCAAACTGGAGCGCACGGTTTTCAAAAACGGCGTACTGAACAACGTATCCGGCTCGCTTAGCGGCTTCGTGTCGGCGGTGGGCGGCGTGGCGATTCTGTGGGTGGGCGCGCTGTTTGTGATTCAGGGGAAACTGACCATCGGCGAACTGCTGACCTTCAACGCGCTGCTCGCGTATTTCCTCGACCCCGTGAAGAATCTGATCAACCTCCAGCCGATGATGCAGACGGCGATAGTGGCGTCCGACCGCTTGGGCGAGATACTCGATTTGGAGCTTGAAAAATCCGAGAATGAGGACAAGAAAATCGTTCCTTCAAGTCTGCGCGGAACGATAAAAATAAGCGGGTTGGACTTCCGCTACGGCACAAGAGCGCCCGTGCTGCAAGACATAAATCTCGAAATTCAGCCGGGCGAGAAAATCGCGCTGGTCGGCGAAAGCGGCTCCGGCAAGACGACGCTTGTAAAACTGCTGCTGAACTTTTACCCGTGGGAGAAGGGCGAAATCACGATCGGCGGGCGCAATATCCTTGACGTCAACCTTGAAGCCCTGCGGGAACGCATCGCGTACATCTCGCAGGATATTTTTCTGTTCAGCGGAACGATATACGATAACCTCGCGCTTGGTTTGGAGAATCCCGATATGGAGGAAGTCATCCGCATCGCGTCAATGACGCAGGCGCACGAATTTATTAACGCGTTTCCGCTGCGCTATGAAACGATGCTTGACGAAAACGGAGCGAACCTTTCGGGCGGTCAGAAACAGCGGATCGCGATAACCCGCGCCCTGCTGAAAAAGCCGGATATACTCATTATGGACGAAGCGACAAGCAACCTCGACAGCATAACGGAAAAGGCAATCGGGCGCACGATCGACGGCTTGGCGGACGGCGTGACATCAATTGTTATCGCCCATCGGCTCAGTACGATTATGCGCTGCGACAGGATCTATGTAATGGACAAGGGTCGCTTTATTGAGAGCGGAAACCATCATGAGCTTATGTCAAAGCGCGGCGTTTACTATAACCTCTGGCGAGAGCAGCTGCCGGAATCGGAGGTTGCGTAATGAAGCGAGAAACCTTCATAGATATTCGCAGCGTCGGCGACAGCCGCGAGATGCTTCAGGAACAGCCGCACAATTTCCTCGCGTGGTTTGCGTATATACTCATCGCGCTGATAGCGGCGGCGGTTATTTGGGCTTGCATAGGAGAGATAGATTACTACGTCAAGGCGCAGGGCGAAGTGCGCCCCGGCGAGAAGATAAGCACGATTCGCAACGGCATTTCCGGTACCGCGGCGGAAACCAATCTTGAGGAAGGCAAAGCCGTAAAGCAGGGCGATTTATTGCTCCGCTTTGATGTCGAAAGTCAGGTCAGCGCGGAACAGACGCTGCAAAGCCAATACGACAGCACAGCGAACGAAATCGCGAACTTGGAACTGCTCCGCCAAAGTATCACGGACGGGGAAAACCTGTTCGATGAAACCGCCCCTAAGCAGCGCGACTACTACTTCAAATACGAGGAATATGTTACGAACACGGAAGCGGCGTTAGAGCAAATCCGCAATACGAACGCGGACTACGGCAAGGTCGTTTCCGACGCAAGAATATCGCTTGAAAACGCCAAGAACAGTTTAACGCGATACCAATCGGAGCTTGACGGGCTGAACGCTCTGAAAGAGTCCGCGGCGGCGGGGGTCAATACGATACCCGCGGACAACACCGACATTCAGGAGCGATATGCCGACTACCAAACCAATATGACGCGCTATGAAACGCTGGTTCTCAACCTGACCGACGCGAAGGATCGCGCGGAAAGTATGTACGCGAGCGGAGGCATATCGCAAAAGGATCTGGAACAAGCGCGGTACGAGCTGGACAGCGCGATTTTGGAGCGCGACAAGTACGTCGGCGAGTTTCAAATCAACCTCACTCAGAACATTACAAATTGCCGGAGCAATATCGACGAACTCAACGCCGCGATAAAAAGCGCGAACGCCGTGATCGCGCTTTCAGACGATAAGGGTTACAGCGAAGATACGGCGGCGGAGAAAATTAAACTGGATACGCTTTCGGCGATCTCCGACAATCTGTTTTCGCTGAAAAGCAACGCCGACACGCTGAAAAAAGAACTGGACGCCGTTCGGCTTGCGATTGAGGACGCGAGCGTTATTGCGCCGATTGACGGGATTGTGAACCTTTACGCGGAAATCAGCGTCGGCGACTTCGTTCAGGGCGGCACGGACATTGCTACGATTGTGCCGACGGAGGTCGGTTCTTACCGCATAATGGCGGCGGTGCCGAACAGCGACATCGCGGATTTGGCGGTCGGTCAAACGGTCAATTGCAGATTCGCCGCGCTGCCCTATGACGATTACGGCGAGCTTTCGGGGCGAATTGTGAAAATATCCTCGGACGCGAGGAGCGACAATCAGGGGCAAAGCTATTACATCGTCGAAGCAGACATATCCGGAAGCGTTCTGTACAACAAAAAAGGCGAGGTCGGCGAGGTGAAAGTCGGAATGACGTGCGAGGCGCGGATCGTAACGCGATCCCGCAAGATAATTTACCGGGTGCTTGAAAAGCTGAATTTTATAAACAAGTAGGAGATTGAGTATGAAAAAACATATTGCCGCCGCGCTCGTAGTTATTTGCGTATCGGCGAGTATTGTTCCGAACTTACACGCCTTTTCCGGGACGTATAACCTTGAAAATTTGCTGCCGATGCTGAACTTCAGCCTCGAAACGGATTATTACGACGCTCAGGCTGAACTCTACGAAATTCAGATAGAAGACGGTGAAAATCAGTTGGAAGGTTTTGAGGAAGAAAATCCGCTCGGAATGGGTCAGCTTGACGAACTGAAAACGCGGTCAAAACTTGTGCCGATGAAACTTGCGGAAACGAAAGCGCTTGCGGAGTACGAATTGCAAACGCGGTATTACAGCGTCTTTCTTCTTACAAAACAAAACGAGCTGCTCAACGCGCAGTTGGAGTTGCTGACGGCACAAATCCGAGTGGAGAATACAAAGCTCACTTACGGAGATTCCACGCAAAGCGATGTGGACGCGCTGATGGTACGGGAAATCGCCGTCAGACGTGCTGTCGAAGCGAACGCTGAGGCGGCGGAAGCGATTAAAGGAATCATAACCGAAAAGACAGCAACATCCGCCGCAGACATAAATACTACGCTCGAAATCACGTCCGCCGAGCTTGCGTATATTCCGCAACTTGACTATCTCCAACAGCAGCTTGTGAACGAGAACGCGTCCGCGGTAGAATACCGCTTGACTGTCCGAAACAAGCGTCGCCTGATCGGCTACATAGACGATTCCCCGGCGCGTACGGACGCGATGGCGGATTCCGCGGAAGCTGAGTATAATCTGGCGGTTGCGCAAGAGGAATTGTATTGCGCCGGGTTGCGTCAGTCCGCTGTTGATGTATACGTCCGATACCTCAGCGCGAAAGCCGCTTACAGCCCCGAAACATACGCTTTGATGGCGAACCGACTTGCCGCCGCGCAGTCCGCGTATCAGCACGGCGAAATCAGTGAGCTTGAACTCCTCAGCCAACAGGCATCGATTCGGGAACAGCTTTACACGTATTACGAGAACGCCGCGGCCTTCCGCAACGCTATCACGGAATTACAGATGGCGGAGCAAGGCGTATTGGTCGGCGGCGTTTCCTGATGGGTACGCGCTGCTGTACTTGCCGAATTCAGATATTTCAAGCACTTTGTGTCAACCGCGAAATACACGTTGTTCGTTCCTTGCGAAAAAAAACGCTTGACATACTTATAAGTTTATGATACTATGAGACCGCATTAAGAAATAAGTCTTTGTAATCACATGGACGAAAACGGCGTACGCCGTTTTCGTTCGAGAGGGTTCCCTCTCGAACGATGTTCTTTCGCCGTCGGCGAATTGTTTTAAAGGCTGTTTGTGTATAAGGGACAAGGCTAAAATCCGGGGTCGGCTTGCGAATTTTAGTTAGCAGAAAATAACAATTTTAGTTAGTTTGTGCAAATAAAATTCACTTTTCGCGCTTATACCACAGTTAAAATAAGCGATTCGCGGCAAAAAATTATTTCAGGAGGAATACCTATGAAGAAACTAATCGCAAAAGTACTTGTATTGGCGCTTGTGCTGACAGCGGTAACGATGCCGCCGACTTCGGCACTTGCGGCGACATCGGATGTCAGCGACGCTGCCGCGCTATCTGCGGCAATCTTAAACGCGTCGGCAGGCGACGTTGTCAAACTGACCGCAAACATCAGCATTTCGAGCGGAGAAACCTTTACTCCCAAAGGAATCACCATTGACGGACAAGGGTATACGATAACCCAAACGGGAACCAGACCTATGTTCAGTTTCAGCAGCGGCACGGTCACTTTTGTCAATACCAAATTTAACGGGGCAAGCAGATCAATGACCGCGACAGACGGCGGTTCCGCCATTTATTTATCCGGCAGCGCTAACGTTACTGTAAGAAATTGCGAGTTTACCAATTGCTATACGAGCGGCAATACCGGCGGCGGAGCGATCTATGCTTCCAGTACTAACAGTACGCTGATAGTGGAAAGCTCTCTTTTTGTCGGCAACAAATCCACAAAATGCGACGGGGGTGCCATATGCACCAAGGCCAAGTCAGGTTCGTCGATCTCGAACTGCACGTTCACCGGAAACTACGCGTATGAAGACGGCGGTGCTGTATCTATTTGGGGTGGCAGGACGGAGATCATAAACTGCACATTTTACGGCAATACAGCTTGTGAACACGGCGGAGCCATAGCCGATGTCAACGGCACAACCAGCGTAATAAAAAACACCATTGCCATTGGAAATTCAATAGAAAGCGCGTACCAATATACAGTTGACGTTTACTCTCCTTATACAGCTCAAGGCTCCGTGTCGACTCTCGATGGGGGATACAATCTGTTCGGCAAAATAGGTAAAGCCAGCGTTGATCTCCCCGTTGCGGGGACATCAAAAAAAAATGTTACCGTATCGTCTCCCTCGGGATGGTTCAGCATAACGCTGAGCGATAACGGTGGTCCCACACGTACATTTGCCCTGAATGACGTCAGCGGCAGTCCCGCGATTGATAAGATATCATCGGGCGCGCCGACCTATGACCAACGCGGATTCGCCCGAGCCGGCGCAGGTACCGCCGCCGACATAGGCGCGTTTGAGTACGGCGCGGTCGTCAGCGTGTCGAGTGTAACGCTCAATAAAAACAGTCTTACCTTGATTGCGGGCAACAGCGAACAACTAACCGCGGCGATTCTGCCCGAACTCGCGGCGAACAAAACGGTTTCGTGGCAAAGCTCGGATACCGGCATAGCCACGGTTGACGAATTCGGAAATGTGTGCGGCGTCAATCCCGGCACCGCGGTAATTACGGTAACGACTGCGGACGGAGCGCTAACCGATACTTGCAATGTTACTGTTACGCCGGCGCCCGCAACGGTTAGCGCCGTCGAGGTAAGCCCGAATACCGCAACGGTAGTAAAAGGCGAATCTTACGATTTTACGGCGGTAGTGACGGGTCAAAATAATCCCTCACAGGACGTGGTGTGGACTGTCAGCGGTCAGAGCGGCGGATCTACCTCAATCGCGGACGGGAAACTTACCATAGGGACGGCCGAAACCGCGGCCTCTTTGACAGTTACGGCGACCTCCACAGCTGACGATTCTAAATCGGGTACCGCTGTTGTTACCGTAACAAGCGAATTCTATGTCAGTACCGGCGAGGAGTTCAACCACGCTATGGAAAGCGCGCTGAACCCGTTGATTATACACATAGACGCTGATTTGGACGGCGTAAATGCCAATCCTATCGCCGCCGCAAAGACGGTAATTATCCACGGCGGCGAACATACCGTCACTCAGGCGGACGGAGGTGCCGCCGCGCATATGGACGCGAGTACGGGTAATCGGATTGAGATATACGACCTGACCATTATCGGCGGAGAGGCGCGAACAAACAAAAACGGCGGCGGCGCGATTTATCTCGCGGGCGGCGATGTTTATCTTGAAAATGTCATAATAAAAGATTGCTCCGTCGAGTACGTTGCGGACGTCAATAACGGACTGAGATTCGGCGGCGGCGCGGTAAGCGTCGCGCTGGCGGATACGCCTACCAGCATAGCGTCAAACGGCAGTATTACCGCCTTAAACTGCGCCTTTATCGGTAACGCGGCGGGACATACATACGACAATTTCGGCGGCGGCGCGCTCTGCGCGGACAAGGTATACCTAACTAACTGCACATTCTGGGGCAACAGCGCGGCGGATAGCCCGGGCGGCGCGGTATACACCAGAATCGGAGGCTCAATGACTAACTGTACTGTCGTTAACAACACAGCTCTTACCGGCGGCGGTGTAACCTCGCGTACAAACGAAGTTGACGGCGATAATTCCCGTATACATCTGCTTAACAGCATTGTTGTCGGCAATCATACCAAGGTAGATGCCGTCACGGGCGCAACGGGGTCGCTTGGCGGCAATTCGGGTGTTAATGTCGACCAATCATATGACCAAGGCGGTAATATTTTCGGCTATGTTCATACCATCATCGATTCGGATTACCGCGACATCATCTATTCGGCAAACGGGATTCGCAAACCCGCAACTACGTCCATATGGAACGTTACCATCGAGAATCTTAAAACCTGGCTGGATTATGGAGAGCCTACCGAAGCGACCGGGTATACTATCCCGCTGCTGGACGTTCCGAATAATCCCGCGATTAACAAGGGCGTTATGACCGGAACAGTTGATAGCTCGCCGCCCGCGCTAACCGCACCAACCGAGGATCAGCGCGGAGAAACACGCGACGCTATACCTGATATTGGCTCATATGAGTTTACTTACGCGCTAACTCCGGCGGTTTTGAGCGTTACGGTTTCGCCTGAAAGCGCGAGCGTTCAAAAGGGCAGTACGCAACAGTTTGCCGCCATCGTCGAGGTTTGGGCGGGCGCGGCGCAAACCATACAATGGAGCGTATCCGGCGCGGAAAGCTCTGATACAAGCATTAGCGAGGGCGGCTTACTAACCGTCGGAGAGGACGAGTCCGCCGAAATCCTGACCATTACGGCAACTTCAACCGAAGACGCAAACGTATGCGATTCGGCGGCCGTTACGGTTACGGAGATTCCGCCGCCGCCGAGCTACGGCGTCGCGCTTAGCGTTCCGGCGCACACTTTCCCCGCCGCGAAAGAGGGCTATGAGCAGCCTGACGCTTTGTCAGTTACGGTGACAAACACAGGCAATCAGGCTACAGGAGATTTGGCAATCGAAATAGACGATGAAAACGCGAACGCTTTTGAGCTTTCCGACATTTATATCGAAGACATAGCCACGGAGAATAACGCGGTCTTTACCATAGTGCCTGTTGCCGGTCTCAGTGAGGGCGTGTATGAGGCAACTGTTACGGTCAGCGGCGACAATGACATCAGCGCGGTCATTACCGTAAGTTTTACTGTTAGCAGGTTATACACGGGCGGCAGTTCCGGATCTTCCAATGACAGCTATCGACCAAGCGCGCCCGTTCTGCCGGTCACGTCAGCTGATCCGGCGTCTCCGGACGCGTCCTCCGGCGCGGCTGACACGGCGAATACAAAAGCGTTGGACGACAATCCTTTTACCGATATTGCGCCCGAAAACCTATTCTATTCAGATGTACTGAGCTTATATAAGCGCGGTTTGATAAACGGCTCAACCGCCGATACGTTCAGCCCGCAGACAAGCGCGACTCGCGGTATGACGGCAACTATCCTCGGCAGACTGGCAAAGGTTAACGCGGATGAGTACGCTATCGGCAGTTTCGATGATGTCGCGGAGCGGAAATATTACGCCGGTTACGTAGAGTGGGCAAAAGAAACGGGAATTGTTAAGGGCATTACCGACAGGCTGTTTATGCCGGACAAAGCAGTTACGCGTCAGGATTTGGCTGTTCTTATTGTGCGATATGCGGAATACTTTGGCATCGAACTGCCGATTATCCGAGAATATTCGGGTTTTGAAGATAGTGCCGATATCTCTGATTATGCGAGAGAAGCGATTGCCGCGTGCTTTAAGGCGGGAATTATAAACGGCGATTCCGGCAACCGCTTTAACCCTAAGAGCAATGTGACACGCGCTGAATTCGCGGCTATGCTCAACAGATTCGTTGATACGACCGAATAAGTTTTGCGAGTCCTCACACCCGCGGGGAATGTCCGAGTTCCCTGCGGGTTATTCTTTCGTCTGCCGACAGATCAAACGCGAAATTATTGCCGCAGATCAAAAACTTCTCAGATAAAACGAGCGCGTTAATAATACACGAAAATCGATTCGCCTGATTGGGAAATATTTGCTCCTTATAGGCAAACTAATCGCTGTATGCCGCCAACTATCTTGCGCCTTGGTGATTTAATCAACTCCCCAATGCGCCTCGACCGCAATCGCGGCGGTCTACTGCGCCGTATTATCGCCGGAATCGCCGAACACACGCGCCAAATGCTCTTTATTCGGCGATTTTGTAAACGCCGAGACAATCGGCACGACTATCAACCCGGTTAACATCGCCGCTGCGCCGGCGTTAATCGGAGATTTTATGAACGCGTGTCCGCCAAGACCCATTAACATATTCGCAACCGTGATACCTACTCCGCAAGCGAAGCTGACCCATACGCCGACCGTACTCGTCCTCTTCATATACAGCCCGTACAAGAACGGCGCGAGGAACGAACCCGCTAACGCTCCCCAACTTATTCCCATTAGCTGCGCTATGAATGTAACGCTGCTCTTATACTGTACCGTAGCAAGTGACGCCGAGATAAAGATAAAGACCACCACCAGTATTCTCATCACGCTCAACTGCGCTTTAGCGGTCATTTTAGGGCTGATTGAGCCTTTTATGAAATCAAGCGTCAGCGTTGAACTTGACGTGAGTACAAGTGACGATAGTGTACTCATCGACGCGGAAAACACAAGCATTACCACGACGCCGATTAGCGCATCCGGCAAAGTGCTGAGCATTCGCGGTATTATGGCATCGTAAATCGGAGCGCCTGACGCGTTGTATACAGAGGGCGCGTCGAATAGCCGTCCGAACCCGCCGAGCAGGTAACAACCGCCGGCAACCACTAACGCGAACACCGTACTGATAATCGTCCCTCTTTTGACCGCGCTCTCACTCTTGATGGCGTAGAACTTATGCACCATTTGCGGCAAACCCCATGTTCCCAGAGAAGTCAATATCACTACGCCGAGCAAATTAAGCGGGTCGGGACCGAACAAGCTCGAAAGCGAGCCGCGCGGAACTCCGTCGGAACTGATTTCACCCAGTTTCCTTACGGCATCCCCAAAGCCGCCCTGCCCGGAAGCGACCGCGGCGATAACCGCGATTATGCCGCCAATCATTATTATTCCCTGTATGAAGTCGTTTATCGCGGCGGCAAAGTAGCCTCCGGCAACAACGTAAACCGCTGTTATAACCGCCATTCCGATTATACAATACTCATACGGAATGTTAAACGCCATTTCAAATACGCGTGACAGCCCGTTATACAGACTTGCGGTATACGGAATCAGAAACACGAAGATAATCGCGCTCGCGGCGAGTTTGAGCTTCTTGCTGCCGAAACGCGCCTCAAAGAAATCAGGCATAGTCGTTGAGCCAAGCCGTCGAGTCATAGACCGCGTTCTGCGTCCGAGAACCAACCATGCCAGAAGCGAACCTATAAAGGCGTTGCCAAGTCCGATCCAAGTTGCGGACATTCCGTATTTCCAGCCGAATTGTCCGGCGTATCCCACGAATATAACCGCCGAAAAATATGACGTTCCATAGGCGAACGCCGTCAGCCAGGATCCTACATTGCGTCCGCCGAGTACAAAACCCGCAACGTCAGAAGCGCGTTTGCGGCAAACAAGTCCGACCGCGATCGTAACCGCGGCAAAAATAAGGATAAGAGCGATTTTGATAGGCATAGAGAGTAGTCTCCGTTTCGAGTTAATAAATTAGGGCAATAGTCGCGCATTAATTTATTGCGTTAGCGCGTTATCGTGGTAAAGTATAACACAACTCTTTCTCTCTGTCAAGCATCTTTTTCAAGTTTTTTGAGTTTTTTTGAGTGTTCGTTACTACTCAGCTACAGCGCGCAATATGCGCACGGTGCAACAAGTCAGTCGCCGGCAAACTATCAATGTGAGCCTTAAACACGAATCTGAATCCGAGCCGATCGGATCCGTCAAAACCGTATAAAATCAATATTTTCCGCGGATTCCCCTCGCGTTTCCCGTCCGTTTGCGGTATAATTTTATCATAAAGATACTTCAAAAAAACCTTGCTTTTCGTTTAAGTTTTGGCTATAATAGCAGATGCGGTTTTGTGTTCAGCGAAGGGGGACATTTTTATGAGAATTAATATATTGACGGCAATTGCAAATATTGTCACGCAACCAATAGGCGAATTACGGTCTTTCTATGAAAGCCATAACCGCGCCAACAATATGGGAGAAGCCTTGGAGCAATATGTTAAAGATGTGTTTGCAGGCACTCTCACCGAAATAAACGAACAAGCTCGCCTTGAAAGGCTCGAACAAGCCTTTTCGTATCAAGGCAATCAAAATAACCCACCTGATATTATTATCCGTCAGGGTGACGCAATAGAAGTTAAAAAGATTGAAAATGCGGGTTCGCAAGTCGCCTTAACAGTTCGTACCCGAAAGCAAAGTTGTTCTCAAGTAGTCCTATGATAACAACTGCTTGCCGTAACTGTGAGCAATGGCAAGAGAAAGACATTTTATATGCTGTCGGCGTTGTAAATAATAGTCACTTAACGCGTCTGTTCTTTGTGTACGGCGTTGATTATGCCGCAAGCGCGGAAATATATGAGCGCATCAAGTCTGTAATAAGTTCCGGCGTAACAACAATCCCAAATGTTGAATTCGCCGAAACAAAAGAGTTAGGGCGTGTCAATCGTGTTGACCCCCTCGGTATTACATACTTGCGTATTCGTGGAATGTGGGGAATTGAAAATCCTGCAAAAGTCTTTTCGTATGTTTATACCCCGATAAATTCACAATTTGAATTTGCGGCGATAATCAATATCGATAAATATAACTCTTTCCCTGCCGACGATAGGGCAACTTTGGAACGGATGATTAGCGCAAGTTTTAAGATAACCGACGTTAAAATCAAAACCCCTGATAATCCGTCAATCTTAAAGCAAGCAAAACTAATTACGCTTAGTCGATAGGAGAACAGAGGAATGAACATTATTAGTCTATTTGCGGGCGCGGGTGGTATGGATTTAGGTTTTGAGAAAGCCGGATAGAAAAATATATCTAAATCGGTCTGCGAAGCC
>JAITKN010000071.1 GCA_031278415.1 Oscillospiraceae bacterium | reverse complement strand
GAGGACAGCTGCCGCGCCAAGAAGGACAACTCGCCGCTCAACCTGAACGTGCTGCGCAAAACCGCGCCGCCGCTCCTCCGAAACGCCGATTTCGGAAGGAAGCGTCAAAGTGTCGCCTCAAAAATGTATATGTGTTCCCTCGATTCTCGCTGCTTGGACATCGCGCTCAAAAAGTAAATGCTTTTGCCGTGAGAGGTGACCAGCAGACAAATAAAACTGATGTTATGATATAACAGACCTCATAGGAAACCGCAGGGTAAAAGCATTTATTTTTTTCCCGTTCATCTACCCATCTAATACCGTAATTTTTTAGCCAAGATCTTGTTAAATGTGTAAATATGAGCGTATAATTCTGTGTATTTATGCGGCGTCCTTCTCAAAAACAGGTATTTTTATCCGTTTTTGCGGATGTAGCTGAGCAGCAAAAAAGTAAATGCTTTTGCCGTGGTCGCACGTATTTTCCCTATTGACAAATGGCTTAGTATATGTTACAATATCGATGTTATGCCGGATTTGAAACAGTACACGCCGGAGGAGATAGGCTTAATATTCGCGGACGCGGGACTTCCCCGCTACCGCGCCGAGCAGGTTATCAGACATCTGTTCGGAATTGGAGCGTCGAGCTTTGACGAAATGACAGATCTGCCCAAAGAGCTTCGGGCTTACTTGGCAGAACATTTCACACTCTCCGCGCCCGACGCGGTAAGGAAGCTCGAATCATCCGATGGTACGATAAAGTATCTCTGGAAACTGCGTGACGGCGAGGTTATCGAAAGTGCCCTGTTGCGCTATGGCTATGGAAACAGTCTGTGCGTTTCCACTCAGGCGGGGTGCCGAATGGGTTGCGCGTTCTGCGCGAGCGCGCCGAGAGGCTTCAAGCGGAACCTCTCCGCGGCCGAGATACTCGACCAAATTCTCTTCGCGCAAAAAGAGAGCGGACTTCAAATCAGCCGTGTAGACTTAATGGGAATAGGCGAACCCCTCGATAACTTTGAGGCCGCCGCGAGGTTCATTAAGCTCGTTAACAACCCTCTGTTTGCGCCCGGCGGACGTAAAAAGGGATCTCCGCTCGGGTTGAATATAGGCGCCAGACACATATCGGTTTCCACTTGCGCCCCGCCTAACGCGATAGTGAAGTTCGCGGAACTCGGCACACAGTGCAATTTGCTGGTTTCACTACACGCGCCGGACGATGAAACGCGCAACAGGCTTATGCCGATTAACCGCGTGGTCGGGGTTGAGTATCTGTTCCGCGACTGCGCGGATTACGTCAAGCGCTCGGGCAGACGCGTCAGCTTTGAGTATGCGGTAATCAAAGGCGTAAACGACACCCGCGCTCAAGCTGAACGGCTGGCGAATTTGGTTTTGAGTATTGGTGCTCACGTTAACTTGATAAGGCTGAACTCAGCGAACGGCGATTTTGTTCCGGGCGATGTTTACGCGTTCCGCGCGATGCTGACGGAAAGAAAGGTTAACGCTACGGTTCGCAGGACGCTCGGCGCGGATATAGACGCGGCTTGCGGGCAACTGAGGCGGTCAAGTACAGAGATAAAGGACGGTGGTCAATACGCTTAAACTTTGGGGATTAACAGACAAAGGAGCGGTGCGGGACGATAATCAGGACGCGTACTTCGCGGATATGATTCCCGCTTCTGACGGCGAGTACGCGCTGATTGCCGTGTGCGATGGAATGGGCGGCGCGCGCGGCGGCGGGATAGCGTCGTCGTTGGCGGCGGAGATATTCGTTCAGGCGGTCAAGGACCGCATCGGCGGAAACGCTCAGGATTTGCTCACGTACGCTATTATCGAGACCCGCGCCGCGATAGACGAGTATTCCAACACCCACGCCGATTGCGCCGGTATGGGAACAACATTGGTGGCGGCATTAATCGCGCCGGACGGCAATGTTACAATCGCTAACGTAGGCGACAGCCGCTGCTACCTTATTCGGCGCGCTAAAGGCAATGCGGACGAGACTACAAACGCGTCCATTCGTCAAATAACAAAGGATCACAGTCTTGTTGAAGAAATGGTTGAGCGCGGAGAGCTTAAACGTGAAGACGCAAGATTTCACCCGCGCCGAAACCTGATAACACGCGTTCTCAGCGCGGAGGCGGATAGCACTCCGGACTTTTTCAAGCTGTTGTTGGAAGACGGAGATGTGCTGCTGCTGTGCTCGGACGGACTGAGCAACACGCTTGACGCGCGGGAAGTATTGTTCGAGATACAGTTCGGAAAACTTGATACGGCGGCTAAGCGTTGCCTTAATATCGCGCTTGAGCGCGGCGCGCCGGATAACGTAACCATAGTTATCGCCGCGTTTGAACCCGATAACAAGACTGTAAAAGAAGCGGAGAGTAAAGATTGATATGGATAACAGGCAGATTATTAACGATTCCTATATCGGACTGACCTTAGGCGATCGATATGAGATATTGGAACGAATCGGCATCGGCGGAATGGCGTATGTTTACAAGGCACTTGACCATAAGCTCGGACGTAACGTCGCTATTAAAATCCTTAAAGATGAGCTTGCCAGCGACGAGGAATTCCGCGAGCGTTTCAGCAACGAATCCAGAGCGGTCGCTATGCTCTCTCATACTAACATTGTCAGTATTTACGATGTCAGCGTTAACAGCGATCTGGACTACATCGTTATGGAATATGTTGACGGATTAACGCTGCGGGAGTATGTTCACACCCGCGGCGGTATGTTAGATTGGAAAGAAGCAATCCATTTTACGGCGCAGATAGCGAAGGCTCTTGCGCACGCCCATTCTCGCGGTGTAATTCATCGTGACATCAAGCCGCAGAATATAATGCTGTTAAGTGACAGCACCGTTAAGGTTATGGATTTCGGGATAGCGCAGCTGTCCGCAAGCCGCAATACGCTGTCGAAAAAGACTTTGGGCAGCGTACATTACATATCGCCGGAGCAAGCGACGGGAAGCGGTGATATTGACGAACGCGCCGACATATACTCATTAGGGGTTGTCTTATATGAACTTCTGACCGGACGGCTGCCGTTTGAGGGCGATGAACCGATTGCCGTTGCGCTGCAGCATGTCCAGAAGGTTCCTTTGCCGCCGTGCGAGGTTAATCCCGCTATCCCGCCGGCATTGGAACGCATCGTGCAGAAAATGATGGCTCACGATCCGGCGGATAGGTATCAAACCGCGGCGGAACTCTTTGAGACGCTCGAGGACTTCCGCAAACACCCAAACGACATTGTAACTGACGATGAAAACCCTGAAGTCGTACCGATGCCGATCGAACCGGAAGGCGATACCGCGGAGTCCGTGCCGGAGAGTTTCGATTCGGACAGCCGCAAATCCGGGAGGCGTAAAATGAAAAAACGAGAGATGAGCAAAGCTCAGTCGGACGCAATTAAACTTGCGCGGCGCAATAGTCAGCTGACAGGGATATTTATGGCGCTGATATTCATTGTCGGTATCGGGATATTCCTTTGGAACTTCTTGCTCAAAGATATGTTTATCAGCTCCGCGAAGTTAATTCAGGTTCCGGACTGGACCGGCGCGAGCTATGAAGCTGTCTTTTCAAGCGAGCAGTATAAGGGCTACTTCACTTTCACGCGTAAGTTTGAGGAAAGCGAAACGATCCCGAAGGGCAACGTAATATCCCAAATCCCGGTTGCGGGCAGAGAGAAGATTAAGACGAATGAGCCTATTGAGGTTACCCTGACCGTATCGAGCGGTACGGCGACTATCGAAATGCCGGACGTCTACAACGTTGAGTATCGCACGGCGGAAACGCGGCTCAAAGCGTTGGGACTTAACGTAGCGGACGCGGAATGGACAATATCCGATACTATCGCGGAAGGATATATCGTCAGCACATATCCTGTTGCCGGTGAAATCTGCTACCCTAATGATACGATCAGGATTACGGTAAGTTCCGGCCCGCTCCTTAATAATACTATGGTGCCGAACCTGATCGGCAAAACCGTACAGGAGGCAACCGCGCTCCTTGATTCTTTGAACCTTACGCTCGGAGATATTACTACCGCGGAAAGCGATCTGCCGACAGGTACGATTATCAGACAAAGCCGCGAAGTGAACGAGGAAGTGTTAGAACGCACGAAGATTAACCTGACCATTTCCGACGGAACACTCGCGCCGGGATATGTGCCGCCGAGCGGCGAACCTACCGAAACCCCATTTGACACTCCGCCGCCCGGCGATACTTCCGATGAGCCGGTCAACCCGGATGAAATCGCCCCGCCGCATATTGACACTCCCGATGGCTATGAGGATGAAACCGGACTTGTAATCGGTTGATAGAGTAATCGGTTGATGGACTCGGAACTCGGCATTATCATCCGTGCCGTGAGCGGAACTTACGACGTGAAGCTTGCGCGGCAATCCGCTCGAAGCAGTACCGTTGTCGTATGCAAACCGCGCGGAGTGTTCCGGAAGACGGGCATTACTCCGCTCGTAGGCGACAGGGTGAAAGTGATCGGAACTACGATTACGGATGTTTTGCCGCGTCTGAATCGGTTCACACGTCCGCCGGTGGCTAACGCGGAGGTTATGGTGTTGGTCGTGTCCGAAAGCGTACCGATAACGGATATGTACGTGCTGGATACGCTCATCGCGTTTGCGGAAATTAACGGCGCGGAACCGATTATCGCGGTCAACAAGATCGACCTTATGCCGACGGAGACGCTTTTCCGCAAGTACAAAGACGCGGGATTCTCCGCCGTAAGGCTTTCCGCCGTCGCGGGCGACGGAATTGGCGAAATTGCCGCTATGCTGAGCGGCAAAATATGCGCGTTTGCCGGCGATACCGGCGTGGGAAAGAGCAGCATAATAAACGCAATCGCCGACGCGTCCGGCGCGGGAACGCCAAAGCTCGCCGTTGGAACCGTAAGCGGCAAACTCGGACGCGGACGTCACACTACGCGAACCACTCAGCTTTTTGAAATCGGCGGCGGCACGATGCTGATTGACGCCGCGGGCTTCGCGGCGGTGGATAAAGTTCACATTCCGATTGAGCGCTTAGAGGACGCGTTTCGGGAGTTCGAGTCCTATTCAGGCGCGTGCCGATTCGCGGACTGCCGTCACCTGAGAGAACCGGGGTGTGCGATTCGAGAGGCTGTTAAGTCCGGCGCAATAGCGGAAAGCCGTTACGCAAGCTACGTTCGCCTGTTGGAGCTTGCGCTTAAACGCGAGAACGATAAGTGGAAGTAGCCGGACGCGACTTCCAGCCACACGGAAGCGACTTCCGGCTGCACGGAAGCGACTTCCAGCCACACGGAAGCGACTTCCAGCCACACGGAAGCGACTTCCAGCCACACGGAAGCGGCGTCCAACTGCACGGACGCGGCGTCCAACTGCACGGACGCGGCGTCCAACCACACGGACGCGGCGTCCAACCACACGGAAGCGGCGTCCAACCACACGGAAGCGACTTCCAGCCACACGGAAGCGGCGTCCAACTGCACGGACGCGGCGTCCAACTGCATGGACGCGGCATCCAACTGCATGGACGCGAAGTCCGGCATCACCGGACTTCGGGGTCTACTCGCGGCTGATTTCACTTACGGCGTTTACGAACACATCCGCCTCGGCAAGGGTGTTAAACGCGGAGAAACTGGCGCGGATAGTGCCGGTGTTGGCGGTTCCGGCAGTCAGATGGGCTTGCGGGGCGCAATGCTGACCGGCTCGAACCGCAATGCCGCGTTCGCTGAGCCGCTCGGCGGCAGCTTCGCAGTCTATACCGTGAATTATGAAGCTGAGGACTCCGCTTTGCAGTCCGGGCGCGGAGTTTCGGAACAGTTTAATCCTTGGATTAAGAGCGAGGCCGTCCGCCGCGTAGTTGAGTACGTTGGACTCATGCCGAAGTATACGCGGCTCGGACGCGACGAACTTCAAACCCTCGTACAGTCCGGCAATTCCGGGCATATTAAGCGTTCCGGCTTCAAGCCGGTCGGGCAGATCCATCGGCATATCGACCAATTTGCTTCCGGATCCGCTACCGCCGTACAGTAGTGGGATTGCGCGTTCCGCGTCGCGGCACAGCAGAAGTCCGCTTCCCTGCGGTCCGTAAAGTCCCTTGTGACCCGGCATAGCGATGAACTCCGCGCCGAGCGCGTCGAAGTCGATCTCCGCCGCTCCCGCGCTCTGCGAGGCGTCCAAGATCAGGGGTATATTGCGATCGCGGCACATCTCGGCGATCTTTTCAATCGGCTGAATGAACCCGAACACGTTGGAAATATGGTTCACTACGCACACGCGGGTAGTATTGGTAAGCGCGCGGTCGAAGGCTTGAATTGCCTCCCGATGGCTGAATAATCCGCCTTGCGCGGCCGCAAGCGCGGCACCGAGCGCGGCGGCGGGTCGGAGTACCGCGTTGTGCTCGTACCCTGATATTACCATCCGCTCGCCGCGTTTGGAAAGCGCGTTAACGGCGATATTCAATCCGTGCGTCGCGTTAAAGGTAAACACGACGCTCTCCGGAGATGATACGTTGAAGTAGTTCGCGGCGAGCGCGCGGCACTTGTACGCGGTTTCCGCGGCGTCGGCGGCGGCGGAGTATGCTCCTCTGCCGGGCGAAGCAAGAGTTCCGACCGCCCTCGCGGCCGCATCTTCGACCGCCTTCGGTTTGCGCAGCGTAGTAGCCGCGTTGTCAAAGTATATCATCTTTCTTGCTCCTTGCTCCTTGCTTTACGCGTTTGTAAGCTGTGTTCTTCCGTCGGGGAAGTAGGCGTAGACCTTACCGTGCCGCAGTCCGCTTTCGTTAAGCGCGGCAAGCGCCTGAATCAGTTGACGCTCCGCAACCTTGACCGCAAAGGAGCAATCGCCGCCGGTTATTCCCGCCGGAGGGCGTGTTAGGGACGCGTAAAACCCCTTTCCGCTAAGGTAATCCGCAAGTCTCAGAGCTGCCGTCTGATTTTTGCACATAATCAGGTATGTTGTCAAAGGCGACATCAGACGCGTCCTCCCTCGGTCAGAATCGGTTGCAGCTGCTTTCCGTTCAGCGCGGCGGCTATCGTTGCCGGAAGAAGCTCAAAGTCCGCGACCAGGGAAGTCGGCTTGTTTGCCGCGTCGTCCTGTCCGTATGGTACGAAGAAGTGGTTGCCGCGGTTTAGCAAGATGCCGAGATTGGCGGCGTTCTGGCTAAGCGCGTCGTTGCTGGAAACCGCGATTACTATCGGGCGCCCATTACGCAAATGCGCTTTGTACGCGAGGGTAACGCTGGTGTCGCTGATTCCGTTGGCGAGTTTCGCAATCGTATTTCCGGTAGCCGGAGCAATTACCAGTAAGTCTAACAGCTTCTTCGGCCCGATAGGTTCCGCGCCGACTATCGTTGTAATCGGTTCGCGTCCGCAGATTTCGGTGATGCGGGCGCGGAAGTCCTCCGCCTTCCCGAATCTGGTGTCCGTACCGGCGGCGTTGCCGGACATAATCGGAATAACGTCGCAGCTATCCGCGGTCCCGCGAAGCGCGGCTATCGCCTTATCGAAAACGCAATATGAGCCGCAAAAAGCAAACCCTATTGTCGGACGGACGCCTTTAATTTCCGTTTGCATCTCCGTGTACCTCCATTTCCGCAAGCATATTGAAGATGGTATCGCGAATCAGTTCCGCCGACGTTCTCGGCGCGACCTTTCCGGGCAGTCCTAACGCGTGAAGGGCGCGAATACCAAGCTCATCAGCAGCGCGGAAGTCTACTCCGCCCGGGACAGATGCAAGATCGATAAGCAGAACACCCGAGCGCATTCGCGAAAGCTCTCCGCGGTTTACTATTCTTGCCGGCACGGTATTTATGATGATGTCGTAGCCGTTCAGGCCTCCGCTCATATCGGCGTTCCGGTAACCGCAGACCTCAATCCGCGCCTTATCGGAGTTATTCCGCGCATAGACGCTTACATACGCGCCAAGTCCTTTAAGTCGGTTGGCAAGCGTGCTTCCGACCCTGCCGTATCCCAGTATAAGTACGCGGCTGCGCCACAGCGTAATATCAGTTTCGCGCGAGGCAAGCTCGATTGCGCCTTCCGCGGTAGCCGCCGCGTTGAGAATATCAAGTTCCTCACGCTCATAGTAGTCGTGAAGGTCGATTCCCGCAGCTTCGGCGCGAATCCGATCCGCGGCTGAAACCTTACCCGCGAAGACAAGGTGTTCCGGTTTCAGCCGAGCCAATACTTCGTCTGTTAAATTCAGCGGCAAAGGCAGTACGATTAACTTCGCGCAGTCAGGTTCGCTCTCTTTCCATTTAAGGCGCAGGAGCTTGCGAAGTTCCTTAAAACGATTGTCTTCCGTACCGAGTACCGCGAACGTATAATCCCGGGTCATCCTGACATCCCTCCGCTTGTTTTTTTACTCAAAGTGTCATCCGCCGCAACGGATTTTCTTCTGTGTCATACTATTGACAAAATCGCCGTTGTGTGATATATTTATGAAAATTATTTTTTCAAAAATATCGGGAGGCTGAAAATGTTAAGAACTCACACTTGCAACGAGCTGCGGGAGCAGAATATAACGCAGCGCGTGACGCTGTGCGGATGGATTTCCGCTGTGCGCGACCATGGTGGAGTTACGTTTATTGATCTTCGCGACTACTACGGCATTACGCAAGTCGTACTGCACGGCATTGAGCCTCCCCCGCGTGAGAGTACCATACAAGTCCGCGGCGAAGTTAAGGCGCGTGATCCTGACGCTGTTAACGACAAACTTGAAACCGGACGCGTGGAACTTCACGCTGATACGCTTGCCGTATTAGGCGCGGCAAAGAACGCCTTGCCTTTTGAAATCGCCGACAGCGAAAAGGTTCGCGAGGATATTCGCCTAAAGTATCGCTTCCTCGACCTGCGCAATCCCGTAATGCGTGACCGTATTACCTTGCGTTCCGAAGTAATTGCATACTTGCGAAAGCAAATGGAGAAACTGGAGTTCGTGGAGATCCACACCCCGATCCTTACCGCATCGTCGCCGGAGGGCGCGCGCGACTACATAGTACCCAGCCGACGTCACAGCGGCAAGTTCTACGCGCTTCCGCAGGCTCCGCAACAGTTCAAACAACTGCTTATGGTCGCCGGGTTTGACAAATATTTCCAAATCGCTCCGTGCTTCCGCGATGAGGACGCCCGACAGGATCGTCTGCCCGGCGAGTTTTATCAACTTGACCTCGAAATGGCGTTCGCGGAGCAATCCGACGTATTCGCCGTTGCGGAAACCGTGCTTGCCGGACTATTCAAGCACTTCACAAATAAACCCGTCTCAGAGTTCCGCCTAATCCCGTATGCGGACGCTATGCTATCCTATGGCACAGACAAGCCCGATTTGCGTAACCCGCTTATTATCCGCGATTTAACCGAATTTTTCGCCGGCACGAACTTTTCCGCGTTTAAGGGCAAACCCGTTCGCGGAATTGCCGCGCCTACGGCGGGGCGGAGCCGCACATTCTTTGACGATATGCTCAAATTCGCCACCGATACCGTTGGTATGAAAGGCTTAGGATACCTAACGCTCTCCGGCGGCGAACTTAAAGGCCCCATAGTCAAATTCCTTTCGCCCGACAAGCAGGCGGAACTTCTGAATCTATTCGATCTCAAGGACGGCGAAACCGTATTTTTCATTTGCGACCGCCTTCCGGATTGTAACAGATTTGCCGGACAGATTCGCGCGGCGCTGGGTGAACGCCTTGACCTTATTGACCGCAATCGCTATGAATTTTGCTTTATTGTCGATTTCCCGATGTTCGAACGCGATGAGGAAAGCGGCAGATGGGATTTCACTCATAACCCGTTTTCTATGCCGCAGGGAGAACCCACCGCTGACGTTCTTGCCTATCAGTATGACATAGTGTGCAACGGATACGAGATAACCTCCGGCGCGGTTCGCAACCACGATCCGGAGATTATGAAGAAAGTATTTGCCGTCGCCGGGTACGGAGAGGACGATCTCAAGCTGAAGTTCGGGGCACTGTACACGGCGTTCAGCTACGGCGCGCCGCCTCACGCCGGTATGGCGGCAGGCATTGAGCGTCTGATTATGCTGATTGCGGACGATGAAAATATTCGCGATGTAGTTGCCTTCCCTCTCAACGGGAACGCTCAGGATCCCCTGACCGGCGCGCCGAGCGAGCTTGCCGAGCAGCAGCTTCGCGAAGTACACATAAAACTGCGCTGAAACATTCGCTCAACGCCGAATACTCGAAAGGATTTTGAAAATGCACGACACATATGTTTCCGCGTTCAGTACGCGATATTGCAGCAATGAAATGAAGTACCTATTCAGCGCGCAAAAGAAACACAGCACTTGGCGCAAGTTATGGGTCATACTTGCCGAAAGCGAGATGGAGCTGGGGTTGAACATCACATCCGCGCAGATCGAGGAACTTCGCGCCGAGACGGACAATATAAACTTCGGTCGGGCGGAAGATTTAGAGCGTCAGCTTCGCCACGATGTTATGGCTCACGTACACGCCTATGGTGAGCAATGTCCCGGTGCCGCCGGAATTATTCACCTCGGCGCTACCAGCTGCTATGTCACCGACAACGCGGATATTCTTATATACAAAGAAGCTCTTGAGCTTGCGGCAAAAAAACTGACCGTCGTTATCCGCAATCTGAAAGGCTTCGCGCTGGAATGGAGAGGATTTCCCACGCTCGGATTCACGCATTTTCAACCCGCGCAGCTGACTACTGTCGGAAAACGCGCCGCGCTATGGCTTCAGGACTTCGTCAGCGACCTTACCGAGCTTGAATACCGCGTCGAAAAACTGCGTCCGCGAGGCGCAAAAGGCACCACGGGTACTCAGGCGAGTTTTATGTCGCTTTTTGACGGCGACGCTGCCAAGGTAAAAGCTCTTGACAAACGCGTCGCCGATAAAATGGGATTTGAAACATCTATCCCCGTTACCGGTCAAACCTATTCGCGCAAGATTGATTTTGAAATCGTATCGGCACTTGCGGGACTGGCGCAGAGCGCAAGCAAGTTCGCTACGGATATGCGCCTGTTATCGCACCTTAAAGAGATTGAAGAACCGTTCGAGTCCGCGCAAATAGGCAGTTCCGCTATGCCGTACAAGCGTAATCCAATGCGGTGTGAACGTATTTGCGCGTTAGCGCGATACTTAATCAACGATCTGCTTAATCCTGCCTTTACGGCGGCAACTCAATGGTTGGAGCGTACGCTTGACGACAGCGCGAACCGCCGTATTGCCGTAAGCGAGGCCTTTCTGTCCGCGGACGCGATACTCAACGTGCTTGCGGGTGTCACAAACGGATTGCAAGTGTACCCGAAAGTCATCGAAAAGCACGTTACGGAGGAACTTCCGTTTATGGCTACGGAAAACATTCTGATGAGCGCGGTCAAGCGCGGCGGCAATCGTCAGGATATGCATGAACGCATACGCGTACTCTCGATTGCCGCGGGAAATTCTGTCAAGCGCGACGGACTGCCGAACGACCTCATTGACCGAATCGCGGACGACCCGGCGTTCGGGTTGACTCGGGATGAAATTTTGAATCAAATGCGTCCCGAACTCTACACAGGACGCGCCGCGGAACAAGTGACAGAGTTCATCGCGGACATTGTTGACCCGATTCTTGAAAAATACTCCGCCGCCGAGATGCCGCCGCTGACCGAACTAATCGTATAACATTCGTTTGCGCTTCAAGTTGTCCGACTCCGTGAGCGCTTGAGATTCATGTCCGTAGTGAAACATCTGTACGGCACAAACTTCGGACTACGTTTTTGCGAAAGAGGCAGTTTCGATTACACATCGGCGAAGTCGGCGAACTCGTCGGAGTCGTCGTAATCGCCGTAATCACATTTGCCGCTGAACAGCTTTATCTTCGGCAGACCCGGAAATATTCGCCTCGCGGTATTGGTAATCGCGTCCCAATAGTAGATAACCGCAACCGCAAGAGACACGATGGTGACAATCATCCCGACCACGCTCAGAAATTTCCAAAAACCGCCGCTCTGCTTTTTGAGCTTTTTAAACATTTGTTTTCCCTCCGTACTCGTTTTCTTTTTGATACGTATGCTATGTTGCTATTATATACTATATTTTGTAAAAAGCAAGAGATTTATACCGCCGAAGATGGTTTTCAAAGCGAAGTTGGTTACTACTCCGCTGCCCGCGTAAAAAACGGGTTGCGAAACCGCGATCAAAGTTTTTGCGTAAGCTTACGCGGCAAGCATATCGGCGCAAAAAGCGGATCGCCGCAACGCTCACGCTCAGCTACCCGAAAGCGGCGATTTTTACTCCGTATGTAAGTATGCTGACGATCACGCCGACGGCAACGCAACCGATTCCAATTGCCGGCAGCGCGGTTTTCAGGCGAATATCCAACAAAACCGCAAGCATCGCCCCCGTCCATACTCCGGTTCCGGGCAGAGGAACGGCAACAAAAATCGCAAGAGCCGCCAGCAGCGATCCGCGTCGGAGCTTGTCGCGTTTGTTCAGTACGCTGCGTATTCTGTGCTGAATAACGCGCTCCGAAAATTTACTTACGGAGCAAAGCCAATTGACGACTCTTCGCATAAACAACAATATAAACGGCACCGGAAACATCGAGCCGACCACAGACGCGACAAATACAGCGGAAAGCGGCAATCCCATAGCCGCTCCGACAGGAATCGCGCCGCGCAGCTCAATGACAGGCAGCGCCGATATTAAAAATACGTAAAGGATTTGCCGGAGCATCCGGAACTACGCCGCGCGCGTAACTTTTCCGGAACGCAGACAACGCGTACACACGTAAACGTGCTTTGGAGATCCGTCAACGATAGCTTTAACGCGTTTGACATTCGGCTTCCACGTTCTGTTAGAACGACGATGAGAGTGACTAACCTGAATCCCAAACGACAGTTTTTTATCGCAGTAAGAGCATTTTGCCATAATTATAAATCGCCTTTCCGCGAAAGGCACCGGCGGGGTTATGAAACATACCCTGAACAGGCGGCTTTCGTCTTAATTGTTGTGCTGTCAATGGCGTTCGGCGCGGCGGCGCTTGGCGTTCAAAATCCGCAAGAAAAAACGGTTGCGGTCTTGATGTTCACAAGATGTCGACTCGCGCTTGTGCCGGTATTTCAAACCCATGAACATCCCTCGACAGATACCGAGAGTGATTATACCATAGCGCAAATGACTTGTCAACTAAAAAATTTTGATCCGAAACTAAATCGGGCTGAAAATAAAAAAGCCCACAGTTAGGGATTTCCCGGAACCTATATTATGTTTTGAAGTCTAATCTTTCATGGTGTTAGTTCCTAAAGACGGGCTTCCGCCGAGCCGGAGAAGACGTGGTATATCCGCCAACCGCAATAGCGTGATTTGCGCCTTAGGCGCAAATCAAAACGCCTTTTCGTTACCGACCCTAACATCCGCCGCGGTTGGCGTACAGCCGAAATGGCACTCATCGAAGTGAGCGTACAAAATATTTAAGGAGGGAAAATAGTGAAACAGTTTTCCAAAAAGAGATTAACTTCTCTAATCGTTAGTTTTAAGTTCGTTTTCCATAGTCTAATTATATCATGTCTTACAGAAAAACGCAATCTTTATTTGGTATGTCAATATCACGCGGAGTATGATATGTCAAGATGCGAATGAGAAACAGTCGCAACTACTGCTTCGGCAGCAATACTTTCCGGAGGATCATATAATGGCACATATCTTAATGGTTGAGAGTTGGGTAGGCGCGAGCGGAAATATCCTACCCCCGCTGCTCAAAGACTTAGGACACTCTTATACGTTCGTCACGCGCAAGCCGTCGCATTACCAAAGCGCGCTCAGCACAGAGAAACACGCGGTTTTTCGTTATGCGGACAATGTGATTGAAACTGAGACGAACGACACGCCGGGGCTGATTGATGCAGTGAAGTCCGTACCGTTTGATGGCGTTACCACGGTCTGCGACTACTATATCGAAACGGCGCGCGAGATAGCACGGGCGTACAACCGCCCCTGCCCTTTTCCCGCTGAGGTCAAGTCCGTCCGGCAAAAACATCTCATGAGGCAGGCTATCGACAAAGCGCGGCTGCCCAACCCCGCATATCGGTTAGCCTCAACTTGGGCGCAGGTTGAGGCGGCGGGTGCTGAAATCGGCTACCCTCTTGTGCTGAAACCCGTTGATTTAGCATCCAGCGCGTTTGTACGCCTGATTCAAAACGCCGAGGATTTGAAAAGCGCGTACAACGACCTGGAAGCGTTTCCGCTTAATTTCCGAGATCAGCCGAGGGATAGCGTGTATCTTCTGGAGGAGTATATGAGCGGCGAAGAAGTCAGCGTGGAGAGCGTCTCATGCAATGGGGCAACCACAATCCTTGGCGTCACGGACAAGTCCGTGACGGGAATTCCGTATTTTATTGAGAATGGGCATATGTTCCCGGCGAAGCTGGCGGATTCCGTTCGCTCCGGCGTTACTGCATTTGTACTTGACGTTTTAAAAGCGGTCGGCTTTGACCGCGGTGTAGCGCATACAGAGGTAAAAATCACAAATGACGGTCCGCGCATTGTGGAAATCAATCCCCGCACAGCCGGGAACTACATCGTAGAACTCGTTGAGCGTGTGACCGGGATAAACCTTATGAGAGCGTTTGTTGATCTTTCATTAGGCATCCAACCGGAACTAAAAGCAAAAGGCACCGGCGTCACCAGCGCGGCGATTATGTTCATCGTGCCGCCGCAGGGCGGAGTAGTAAAGAGCTTGACCGGAGCGGATACGCTTGAAAGCGATACGAACATTGTCCGTTACAAGATAGAGGATTGCGTGGAGAAAGAGCTTGAGAAGCCGATTGACAACGCCTGCTATTTGGGGCATGTTGTTACGCAGGACAAAATCGGCTTCAACGCCCGCGCCTATGTCGAAAACGCAATTAGCCGTATTGATATTGCTTTCGAGAATACGGAGGACAAGCTGTGAACTATAATTTTACATCGTTTGCAGTGGCAGAGTTGCGCAACGCTGTTTTGGAAGGCAAATATGGTATTCATCCCCGCGAATTGTACATTGCAGGCGCATCGTACATATATCAGACAACGCAGTTTCCGGATTCCGGCAGCAAATACCACAACTATTATTTATTGGCACGGGTAGAATCCTACTTCGGCACTTGTTGCCATACTCCGAAACAGCTTGATATGCGAGCGGCAGAGGAGTTGTCCGGTAATTCGCCGGATAAATATGTGGGCGACTCCCGGTTGCCTGTCAGCATTGCGGCGTTGGATGCATATTTCGGCGTAATGCAACCTCATACTGAGCATTGTTCGAATATAGCGGAACTGCCTGTTGGTACGCCTGTATAACGCGCGAACTATCGCGACAACTTGATTGCCGAAACAGCGAACATCAAATCAGGCGCGAAAATCGCGCTAATAGGTGTTGTAAATCCGCTCATAGCCGCGATACGGGAGCGTGGCGGTATCTGCTTGCCGTGCGATCTGCAAATGGGAAAAACACAGTAGGGCGATGCTATTGAGCGCGATATGGAAAAAGCAGTTGAAAAAGCTGACGGCGTTATTGCGCGGCGATGACGCTCGGCAACGGGACGTTTGACCGAATCGTGAGAATAGCAAATGAAAAACGGATTCCCTTCACAGTTTACGCACAGACGGGGAGCGCGGTCGTCGCGCAGTTCGTCGGAAAGGGCGTCGCAGGGTTAATCGCTGAGCCGTTCCCTTTTTCGCAATTCAGCTCCGGAGTAACCCAACTCTACTGCTATAAAGAAAAGGCGGATAAATAGACATGGTCGGCGAAATAAAGAGGGGAACGGATAATCTTTTGCACGCAAATCCCGCGCTTTACAATATTATGGAGGCATCCGGCTTATGAACAACACGACCGATCAGAGGCGCGGCTTAATCATACTGTTGATTTTTACTTTTTTTATGGTAATAGGATTCGATATGATTATGCCGCTCATTATAGGGCATTACGTGAACGACATAGGGTTTACGGCAACTGCCGTCGCCCTTGCGCTTGCGATCAGGCAGTTTTCCCAACAAGGGCTTGCGTTGGTTGGCGGCGCGTTGGCTGATAGATTCCAAATCAGGACACTCATCGGCATGGGCGTATTTCTGCGGGCGATAGGGTTCTCCGCGTTGGCGTTCGCAAACAGCTATGGGCTTCTCCTTATCGCTATGGCGCTGATTGGATTAGGCGGCGTGTTTTTTGAAATGCCCTATCAGGCGGCAATCGCTGTGCTGACCGACGAGAAAAACCGGTCCCGCTATTATTCGCTGAACAACACAATAACAGGTATTGCAGGCGCAATTGGACCGTTGCTCGGCGTGGCTTTGCTGCGGCTTGACTTCAAGTACGTCTGCTTTGGCGCGGCGTTATGCTTTCTGATGAACTTTGGGTTGGCTTGCCTCATTATGCCGCCGATAGTGCGAACGGAAAAATCGTTTGCGGTCATACCCGCCATTAAAAAAATCTCGAAAGACCGCCGCTACCTCCTGTTCGTGCTGACGATGATGGTATTTTGGCTGGCGGCGTCACAAATTGATATTACATATCCGCTCAGGGTTGAGGAAATATACGGTTCAACGGACGGGGTTGGCGTAATGTACATGGTATATGCCGTAGTTATGGCGGTATTGCAATATCTGTTAGTGGCTTTGATGTCCCGCAAATTCTCGTCAAGGCAGAGTGTCGTAATCGGCGTTTTCATTATCGCAGCGGCGCTGCTTTTGACGGCGTTTGTGCAGAATGCGGTCATATTTATGATCATTGTTGCGCTTTATGCGGTAGGAATGGTTATAGCTCGTCCGAATCAGCAGAATATCGCGGTGTCAATGGCGGATTCGCGGGCACTCGGTATGTACCTGGGAATCAACTCCGTGGCGTTTGCTATTGGCAAGGGCGTAGGTACCATCATCGGCGGAGCGTCTTTCGACTGGGCGAAAGAATCAGGTTTGAGCAATATCCCGTGGTACTTGTTCTGCGGATTGGCGCTCATATCTATGCTAGGCTTCCTGTTCCACAGGAAACAGGAAAATTGATACGGCTCAACCGGCATTAAGCCGTGAAGAGTAATACTTTCCAATAGGATTATTTAGGAGGACACTATGAAAAAAAGTATCATCGCATCTATCGCGCTCGCCTTGTGCATCGTTATGCTGGCGCTGTCGGCGGGTTGCGGAAGCACAGGCACACAGACGACGGAGGAAACACAGCCTCAATCCGCCGGGTCGTCCGAATCCGCTGGCGATGCAACAACGCAGCCGGATACGGTCACCCCATCGGGGGAAGCGCAGGAACTTGTCGTGGGAGGCCGACAGGTGGCGCTGAGTCTTGACCCCACCGGTTCCCGCGACTCCAATTATCTGGTGAAAATAGGCGCGGGTGAAATGCTGTTCAAGGTTGATAAGGATGGCGTAATACAACCATTGCTTGCCGAAAGTATTGAACAGCTTGATTCCACCCATTGGAGCCTGAAATTGCGGCAGGGCGTTACCTTTTGGAGCGGCAGGGCAATGGATTCCGAAGCTGTCATTGCTTCCCTTGAGCGTTCCCGGGAGCTTGACGCAAAGGCGCAGTCTTTTCTAAACGGCATGAGCTTCGAAAAGACAGGCGATTATGAAATTACCATAGAAACTGAATTGGACAATATGACAGTACCATTGAATCTGTCCACATTCCAGTTAATCATCCACAACGCGGAATATGGCTATACATCGCCCGAAGATACGGATTTTACAGGAATGTACAAGATTGACGAATATGTTCCCGGCCAAAAAATGCGGCTGAGTGTTAATAAGGATTACTGGGGCAAAAAACCGGTCATCGAACAAATCGTCTATGAGCAAATCAGCGACGACCAATCAAGGACATTGGGGGCTCTCAGCGGTCGCTACCATGTGATGCTGAATATTCCCGCAGCCAGCGTCAAGCAATTTGAAGGTAATGACGAGGTTGCTATTGTGTCGGAAACAACAGACAGCGTGCAGACCATTTATCTGAACCTCAAACAACCGCAGCTTCAGGACGCGCATGTCCGGCAGGCGTTGAGCTGGGCGCTTGACCGAGATGAGTTGGTTCTCTTTGGAGCGGAAGGTTACAGTTCCCCTGTCACCACATGGATCGGTGGAAATCCGCAATTCTCTGACGCGAAAAATCTCTTTTTCGACAGTTACAATCTTGGTAAGGCGGGGGCGCTTTTGGATGAGGCGGGTTGGGAAACAGGGAGCGATGGTTTGCGTTATAAGGACGGGCAAGTTTTAAGAGTGCGATTGTTGACTTGGGGTACTGAAAAGATGTTGGGTGAGGCGATCCAATCCCAATGGACAAAGCTTGGCGTAAAAGCCGAGGTTTCCCACATTGATTACACTCAGATTGAAGCCGCGCGTGAAACGGGCGATTGGGATGCGAGCATTGAGGCTTGGTCAACATTCGGAAATCCTTCCGCTATGCTGGACGCTCAATATGCCCCCGGAGCCAGCGGTAACTACGGCGGGTTTGACGATCAAAAAACCAATGAGCTTCTGGAACGGCTGAGAGTGGCTGAGAATGACCATGTAAGGCATACGCTTGTGTTGGAGCTTGCCGGACGTGTGGCGGAACAGTCGCCGGCGATTTATCTGTTCCCGCGCCCCGGCATCACGGCAATCAGCGCTTCTTTGGAGGGGTTTGTACCGCATTTCCGCCAGATTGAAAATGTGGTAACCGCTGATTTGAGGATAAAGTAGGAACGCGGTTAAATACAGCCGCCAACACGTCGTTCGACTGCCATACGCGAATATAATATAATACGCGTATGGCAGTCAGAGGGTAAAGATAGCCAATGGCAAAGCAAATAACGAAAAAACTTTTTTCAATCATTATGACGCTGTTTCTTTCCACGATCCTCATTTTCGTCCTGATTCGCATGGCTCCCGGAGACCCCGTCAAAATGTTTATCGGGTATCCGGCAGATATGCCGATGCTCAACACCGCCGCTTATGAGGAACGTGTTGCGCAATTGCGGGCGGAACTGGGTTTGGATCAGAGCATCCCGATTCAGTACGTCAATTGGCTGAAACGATTGGTTCGATTCGATATGGGAACATCCATTTACACCAAACGATCTGTAGGCATGGAAATAGCCCGGCGCATACCGGCTACGCTTATGCTGTCTTGCACAGCTTTACTGATACAGATATTTTGGGGTGTCCTGTTCGGTATTGTATCGGCTGTTAAAGCGGGGAAAATGGCGGACAGCATCATCCGATTTGTATGCGTATTCTTTGCTTCCCTTCCCGGATTTGTGCTGGGATTGACGTTGCTATCGCTTTTTGCCGTAAGCATTCATGTTTACGAAATCAGCAGCAACGCGGATATATCACGATTATGGCTTCCTGCCGTTACCTTGGCTGTGATTGGGATGCCCCAACTCACGCGTATGGTTCGGGCAAGTATGCTGTCAGGGCGTGTTGAAAAAAGGATATTAACCACTTGCAAAACGGCGCAAAACATGGTATAATGTAAGAAAAAAACGGAGGCAAGGGAAATGCGGACAGAACAAATGCAAATTGTGAGTGTGGAGCAAATCATGCCGGAAAAGCATAACTATCGGAAGCTGAAAGAATTGCTGAAATTCACAAGCATCGTCCGCGCCGCGAAGGTAACGGACAGCGACTTGGGCGCCAACGGTTTTGGACGAGAGCGGCTTGTTCTGTGTCTGCTCCTGCAATTTATGGAGGACACATCTGACCGCGAGTTCGAGCGGTTCATCTCGGAAAACATTGCCGCGAAATGGTTTTGCGGGTTTGATTTGAGCGAGAAAACGCCTGATTTCACGACAGTCTGTAAGTTTCGGAATTTGGTTGGCACAAAGAATATGAGCCGAATTTTTAACGAGGTAAAGCGGCAACTGCAAGCGAAAGGGCATTGTGCGGAGGTGTTCACGTTCATCGACGCAACCGCGCTGGTGAGCAAACTGAGCGTTTGGGATGAGCGCGACAAGGCAATCGTGGCGGGATACGAAAAGCTGAATAACGAGGTTCTGCTTTATTAGAGATTTCGTGTGCATTTTACCCCGCTCCCTCGGGGGCGGTTTGTCAAGGATGTTTGTCGCGTGTTCACAAAAAATTTACAATTTTAATCAACAAAAACTGTTGACGCAGGAAACAATATATGTTATAATCTTTGTTGTTAATAAAAAAACAGGCAAGGAGGACGGCGAAATGCTCACAGCGATAGGGCGATACCTACGCAAACTCAGAATTGATAGGGGGGAGTTGCTCAAAGACATGTCTGATAGGTTGGGGGTGACTGCGTCATACCTTAGCGCTGTTGAAAACGGCAAGCGGGCGTTTCCGACAGAATGGGCAAAGAAGATTGGCGATGATTATGAACTTGATTCATCAGGGCGAGCAGAACTTGAAAACGCTGTAACCGAATCTGCCGATAGCGTGAAGATTGAACTCTCTGCGGTAAACGGCTCACGAAAAAACTTAGCGTTCGCCTTTGCCCGAAAATTCGAGACATTGGATGAGGCAGAACTGGCAAAGATACGGAAAATATTGGAGGATAAAGAATGAGGCAAGTGTACCTTGCTCCGCCATCGTCACGAAAAAACTGGCGTAAGGCGGCATATGAGATTCGGGCGTTGTTCGGGCTTGAAAACCAGCTCTATTTCCCAATCGTCGAATTTATGGAAATGGGTATGCCGCAATTGATAAGCGGATTTGAGTATGAAATATCAGACGAGACGGAAATGGGAGTGAAACACGGAGAGACGTTTCCGGATAACAAGAAGATAGTCTTGCGGGAGGACGTTTATTACGGCGCGATTGCGGGGAAAGGGCGTGACCGTCTGACTATCGGACACGAGATAAAACATTGCTTGTTTGATGATTCGGAAACGGTTAAACTCTATCGGATAGATTCGGACGTAGAAATTCCGGCATACATTGACCCCGAATGGCAGGCGAACGCCTTTGCGGGCGAATTGCTAATGCCGTATCACCTTATCGGTGGTATGTCGGTTGAAGATATAATGCGAGAGTGCGCTGTGTCCGAGGATGCCGTAAGAACACAGTTAAAGGTGAACAAGCGGCGTTAGTGCAAGGAGAGTCTATGGCAAAAAACGAATACGATGTATTTAATTCGAGATTGGCGAAAGGGGCTAAATTTCGCGGAGATATGGAACTGCCGGAGTTGCCTGCCGTTGAGGTTGTCCCTGATAGCTTAACGGAGTTTAGGCGGTTGAAAACCCCCAAAATCGCCAATCAGTTTATACACTTTTACATACCGGACAAGAACTTTGAAAGCGTGTACAGAAGTCCGGAACGGTATGTAGACTGGTTTAAGCGGTTTGGCGGCATCATAGGCTTTGATTTCAGCCTTCACGCCGAATGCCCGATTTACAAGCAAGTCGAGAGTATCGGTCGCAACAGGGAGTTAAGTTTCTGGTATTCAAAACAAGGCGTTAAAGTAATCCCTAATGTCCGTTGGGGATTAAAAGAAACGTTTGCGTGGTGCTTTGAGGGGTTGCCTAAACGCTCTACGGTTGCCGTCAGTACGCTTGGCTGCTCAAAGGAACACAGCGACAGGCGGCTTTTCGAGGACGGATTCCTTGAGATGTTGACGAGGATTGAGCCAAAGACCGTTGTTGTGTATGGGACAAAGAGCGAAAAGCTATTTCCGCCCCTGTTCACGTATATGAGTAATACCACGCCGGTTTTCTTCGAGAGCTATTACACGATTTCACATAGAAAAGAGGTGGCGTGAATGGGGATGAAATACGGACAGGGGAAATATTACGGCACTCGCGGGAGTATTGTGCAGACGTATTATGGTGTCCCAACCAAAAGTGCGGCGAAATCAATGATACCACTACTACCGGATGCTGTTAGAAAGACGGCAAGAAGTTTTATAGACAAGGGTTCGAACCTATATGATAGGTTTTCCGCGCACGAGGACACATCGGGCAATATAGTGCTAACAAAGGAAAAACCCGGCAACGTTCAGGGTTCGAGGGCAATATACTTCCTGATAGTGGATAGCAACGGCAACAAGGTTGATTCATACAAGGAAACCTATGACCCACAAGGGAATCTTGTTCATAGTAAGGAGAAGTGATTATGGATACTAATAAACTACTGTTAGACTTCAAGGATTTTAGGATTTCCCTTGAAGAACTGAGAGCGGCATTCGGAGTTACTCGATTCTTGAATGTCAAAATGGATGCACCCGTGATATTCACCACAACCGATGCAGCTTCGGCAATCAAGCGTTATCGCTCGGGTGAAATAACTGTGCAGACTCTCGTTAACTGGGTCAATACACTTTGGTTTAATGAGGGCATTTACGATTTCGCCGATGAACAGAGCGAATCGCTAGCAAGCGTGATGGATTTGCTTGAAGAGCTTGACGAGGATGGCGTATTCTACACAGATGACGAATACGACCGAATGATAGCCGCACTTGAAAGCAATACGGAATTTACGCGGGATTAGCAGTCGGCACAGCGGAATGGTTGCGGGAAACCGTTCCGCCGCGCGTTGGTTGTTTTGACTGCACTAACGTATCTTGCCAAATTGAGGGCATAGCGGCGTATGGCTTGCAAAAAGTGTTGTCAAGCGTTTTTGATATTGTCTCAAAAAAAAGAAAAGATAAGCGAAGAAGAGGGGTACGAAAGAAGGCGTGGGAACGGGTGGCCAAGGGGGGGCTGCTCCACGGCAAAAGCATTTACTTTTCACCCGGTTTATGGTAGACTGAGGATATGGAAAGATTATGTGAGAAAATGGAGCAGATAGGGGAATTTCGGAGGCGGTGGGGAAACTTGCGGCACAAGTTGGTCGACATAATTGTCATAGGACTGGTGACGATTATGAGCAACGGAAAAACATTTGAGGAGATGGAGGTGCTTGGAAACGCCCGAATCGACTGGCTTCGCGAGTTTTTGGAACTGCCAAACGGGATACCGGACAAGGA
>JAITKN010000062.1 GCA_031278415.1 Oscillospiraceae bacterium | reverse complement strand
TTCGGCGTGGACTGGGACGGCGCGAAGAACACCATCGTCATTGACACAAGCAAGGGCTACACGCCGGAATAACAGGAGGAATCCAAGATGAAAAAACCAAACCTGAAAAGAAGCTCGCTGTGTCTTGCCCTTGCCCTGCTGCTCTGCGCGTCGCTTGCCGTTCCGGCTCTTTCATTCGTCCTCGCGACCCCGGTATGGGCCGCCACCGATATTACGGACAGCTTTACCGATCCGAATTTTAGTGCGGTGGCATCCGGTTACTGCGGCAATCCGCAGAGCAATGACGGGCAAGACGTGACTTGGACGCTTGACAGCGACGGCGTACTCACGATCAGCGGCAACGGCGCGATGGATGATTATACGAGTAGCGGCTACGACATACCGCCGTATGCGGCGTATGTTGACAGTATCACATCGGTCATAATTGAGAATGGCGTCACAACTATCGGGAATTACGCTTTCTGCAATTTCCGAGAGTTGTCATCCGTGACCATCGCCAACACGGTGACAGAGATTAGATGCGGCGCATTCGCTACCTACGGAATCGGCAACAAAATTACGGAGTTAACGATTCCGGACAGCGTTACAAGTATTGATCTCGATGCTTTCATTAATGCCGCTGCGTTGGAGACGTTGAATCTCGGAGCCTCGGCGAGATTTTTGAGACCGGATTCTCTTGGGCATAGTTTTGGAGGTTCTCTCAAAAACATAAACGTAAGCGCCACCAATCCCTATTACTCAAGCGAAAACGGCATTTTGTTCAATAAAAACAAAACGACGCTTCTTCTGTATCCGGTCGCCAGAACGGACATCAGCTACACAGTACCCAATACAGTAACGACTATAGCTTCGGGCGCGTTCACAAGTTTCGGGCGAAACGTTAACGCCATTGCTCTGAAAACATTGATCTTGCCGGACAGCGTGACTGCATTGGGTGCGTCTCAAGACGGCGGGAAGGCAATTCTAATACAGCTGGATGAATTGATTGTTGGCGCGGGCATTACCTCTATTGCCGGGGGATATGGCAGCCACGGGCCGTCACGATACACCGTATCAGAGAATAACGCCAATTATTCGAGCGATGGAAACGGCGTCTTGTTCGACAAGAGCAAAACACAGTTGCTCATATATCCGCAATGGGCGCAGGACAATCTCGAAAGCTACACGATTCCTGATACTGTAGTAATCGTGGCGGACGGAGCATTTACAGGAACATTAGGAACCTATGCGCTGAAGTCGCTGGAGATTGGCGCGGCTCTTACGAAATTTGAAAGCGCCAATGGTTCTGATAACACCTGGATTCCGAACCTTGAATCAATAACCGTTAATTCAGCTAACACCGCTTATTTAAGCGAAAACGGCATTTTGTTCGATAAGGGCAAGACAAAATTAGTTAGGTACCCCGCAAACAAGAGTGGTTCAACCTATACAGTTCCCGAGGGCGTCACGTCTCTTGCCGGCGGTGCGTTCAGCCAAGCTAAAAACCTAACCTCGATAGTCCTGCCTGAAACATTGACAAGCGTGGGCGAGTATGCGTTTTGGTATTGCGAGAACCTCGAAACCCTCAACATCCCCGCGACACTGACGGATTTCAGCAGTTGGATGGAAACAGTTTTCCTAGGTTGCGATAAGCTGATGGCATTTACTGTTGCGGACAGCAACGGCGTTTACTGTGTCGAAGACGGCGTATTGTTTAGCGCCGATAAGACGACGCTTGTTAAATATCCTGTTGGAAAAAGCAGTCGTACATATACAATCCCGGATGGAATAACAAATACTTCCAGAGGCGCTTTCAGTTATGCTGCAAAATTGAAAAAACTTACGTTTCCGGAAAGCTTGATAACAAGTGGCGGAACTTATCCCGGAGTAGACTTATCGATTGCTGTTTTCAAATCGCAGACACCGCCAAATATCGCAAACTACATATACCCTTTCAACGACGATACAGTCACAGCATATGTACCCGCTTCCGCAGTAGCCGCCTACTCGAATGTAAATTATGGTCAATACTTCAAAGAAATCGTCGGTTATTCGGACGAATCAGAAATACCGGTCTATGTTTCACCAGAGGAAACGCATGTGCCGGAAGCGGATGCCGCTGTTGCCGCGCTTAATGCGCGTTATGAGAGTTTAGGCTTGAACTTCGACAATTTTGCGAACGAAGGCACGATGACACACGAGGAAGTGGACACCATTAGAAGCTTGATCGTCGGCGGAACTATTTACAGCGGTAACTATCCCGCGACTCGACAAGATGTCTGCCGAGCGGTTCTTGATATTTCCCGACTCGCAGCCGACGGCAATCCATATACGTTTTCCGATAGCGCGGCTTTTCTGTCAAGTTGGGAGCCTGAATACTTGGAGGACGTGTTGAAAAAAGGATATTAACCACTTGCAAAACGGCGCAAAACATGGTATAATGTAAGAAAAAAGCGGAGGTAAGGAAAATGCGGACAGAACAAATGCAAATTGTGAGTGTGGAGCAAATCATGCCGGAAAAGCATAACTATCG
>JAITKN010000049.1 GCA_031278415.1 Oscillospiraceae bacterium | reverse complement strand
AGCAGAAACCTCTCCGGCTACACGGACTCCGCGCAAATCTCCGACTGGGCGCGAGACGCGGTCGCGTGGGCGGTCGAGCGCGGCATACTGCAAGGCGACGCGAACGGGCTTCGTCCGCGTGACGACGTCAAACGCAGCGAGGTCGCGGCGATCCTTCGGCGGTACATCGAGGGCTAGCGCGATCGCGGCAGAACGCGACGGAACGCGTAAATCAGCAGAGCGGGGGAGTGAAAACTCCTCCGCCCTGCGTGTTATTGCGGCATAGTCAGGCAGTAAGGTATTCTGTATATTTGTTGCTTATGTATTGTTGCCGCGCCGTCGCGGTTATTGCTCAACCGGGCTTCATTGCGGCAACAACCGGAACTTCCGGAGAATTATCCGGAACCCTCGCATTAATTTATGCTAATCCGGGCAAGCACTATTCTGATTATGTCATTGAACAGCGTAAATATCATCAGCCCAATCAGCAGAACAAACGCGCCCGCGTTAATATATCCCTCTACCTTGCGGCTGACCTTGTGACGCGTCAGCTTTTCGATCGCCGCCGTAATGATGGTGAACAGTACGCGTCCGCCGTCGAGCGCGGGAATCGGCAATAGGTTCATCACACCGAGGTTGACCGCGATAAACGCAAAGAAGTGCGCTACATTCCGCGCGGCGGATGCTCCTCCGGCGGAAGCGGCGGCGACTTGCCCGACCATCGACACTATGCCCACGGGACCCGATAAATCTCCGAGCCCCACCTTGCCTGTTACAAGCATAACCAGACTTTGCCATATCACTCTGACGAAGTATAAAATGTCCGACCATGCTTCTCTGAACACGCCGAAAAACCCGTATTCCCCGCCATCGGCAGCGCGAACCGCAACGCAAATCAGATAGCCGATAAGGATGTTCGCCGACGCTCCGGCAACAAGAACAACACATTGCTGCCACCAAGGTTTAGCCGTCAGAGAACGCGTACCAATCGCCGGAACGCGTGTTTGAGCGTCGTCCTCGATGACCGTCTCCAACGCGCCGTTCTTGCGCTTAGGTCTCGGGTCAGATTCATAGCCGTCCTCACCCTCCATAGCGCAGAAGCCGCCTATCGGTAACAGGCGCAGGGAATAAAGCGTTTCGCCCTTTTGCCTTTTGAGAACCTTCGGACCCATTCCCAGCGCGAATTCCTTGACTTTAACGTCAAATATACGCGCCGCGGCAAAATGTCCCAGCTCGTGTACCGCTATCAGAATTCCGAATGCGAGAATGGCGACAATTATCCAAATTACAAACATAACGCAGAGTACCTCCTTACGGCTGTGTCAAGCTCATTCAACTCCTTGAGCGACGTTGTTCGCGGGTTTACAAATGTTTCAAGAGCGCTTTCAATGACTCGCGGAATGTCGGCAAAAGCGCAGGAATTACGCAAGAACGCCATAGCCGCAACCTCGTTTGCCGCGTTGAACACA
Organism: Oscillospiraceae bacterium; assembly: GCA_031278415.1. GTDB lineage: Bacteria > Bacillota > Clostridia > Oscillospirales > Oscillospiraceae > JAISJH01. Next base: position 1,757 of record JAITKN010000049.1, on the reverse strand, counting down.
AGACATTCGTTAGTGCCGTTTTGTATGTCGTCATTGGCGGCGAACTCCGCCAGTTTAAGGCACGGGAAGAGATCGCGATTGGGGCGTTCAAATGTTAACTCTTTGCCGAACAGTTCAAGTTTCGGCACAGCGGACTCAACGCGCTTCGGATAGGTCAGCGCGTACTGAATGGGAAGCCTCATATCAGGCACTCCCATTTGAGCGATTACGGTTCCGTCGATAAATTCCACCGCGCTGTGAACTATGCTCTGCGGGTGAATTATTATCTCGATGTCGGACGGACTCACCCCGAACAATCGCCAAGCCTCGATAAGTTCCAGACCCTTGTTGGCAAGCGTGGCGCTGTCGATTGTTATCTTAGCGCCCATAGACCATGTGGGATGGCGAAGCGCGTCCGCCGGAGTGACCCCGCGTAATTGCGCGGCCGTGTAGCCTCGAAACGGTCCGCCGGAGCAAGTCAGCAGAAGCTTGCGGACAGCGCAAGAATCGCCCTGCGTACATTGCAGGATTGCGCTGTGTTCGCTGTCTATCGGAATGATCTCCGCGCCGGATTCAGACGCTTCAGCGGCGATCAGTTCTCCCGCGGCGACAAGGGTTTCCTTGTTGGCAATCGCCAACCGCGCTCCGCGCCGAACCGCCGTCAGCGCGGGCTGAATACCCGCGAAGCCGGAAATTGCCGACACGACCGTCTCGCCGCGTTCGGCGCACTCCGATACCCCGGATACCCCGGATAACACTTTGACCTCCGTATCAGACAGCTTAACGCGAAGTTCCGCCGCCGCGTCCTCATCGCGCAGCGCAACGATGTCGGGACTGAACTCTCGAGCTTGAGCCTCCAACGCGGCAACATCGGACTCAGCCGCCAGCGCCGATACCTTAATCCCAAGCGCTCGGACAACATCCGCGGTCTGCTTTCCGACCGAACCCGTGGAGCCAAGTATTGAAATCGTTCGTTCCATAGTATATGCTCCTCAGGTTAAATTTATCAACAGAAACGCAACAGGCGCGACAAAAACCATACTGTCAAAACGATCCAAAACGCCGCCGTGACCGGGCAGGATGCTGCCGTAGTCCTTTATCTCCATCTTGCGTTTGATGAGTGAGAAGAACAGATCGCCCGCTTCCGCCGCAACGCCGAGCGCCGCGCCTACCGGGATAAAGTTCAAACCAAGCAGCCCGTAAAACGGAGCGGCGCAGATAACCGCGCCGATGACGCCTCCGACAGCGCCCCATTCCGTCTTGTTAGGGCTGATTTGGGGAAAGGGATGCCTTTTGCCGAACAGCTTCCCGATGTGCATTGCCGCCGCGTCCCCTCCATACGCACACGCGAACGGCAGTAAGGTGAGTACTGCTCCAAAGGCATCCCGATAAAGCGCAAGAGACGCGAATCCAAACAAGATTATCACAGCCGCAATCGAAAGTGAAAACTTTCTTGTTCTCTTAACGTTATCGAGAAGTTCTCCGATAGCAAAACCGCAGAGAACATAGACAAGCGGCGAAAAATATCGCGCGGGCAAAAACAATATCACAAGTAAAGTAACAGGAACGCCAATCGCGGCGACGATCAAACGCTGCTTCATTATTAACAACTCCTTAATAGATTTATTGAGCCGCATCTAAGCGGCTTAGGGGTACGTCTAAGTCATTTATCTGTAGCTCCAAGTCATTTATCTGTAGCTCCAAGTCATTTATCTGTAGCTCCAAGTCATTTATCTGTAGCTCCAAGTCATTTATCTGTAGCTCCAAGTCATTTATCT
>JAITKN010000037.1 GCA_031278415.1 Oscillospiraceae bacterium | reverse complement strand
ACGAGTTCTACGGTTGGGCGACTTCCGCGGCGAACGCGTATAAAGGCATATTGGAATATTGGGCTGACGATGACATTTATATTGACGATGTTCTTGATGATCACTCCACGCTCTACGCCGTCTGGGGTCCGGAAGGTTGTGAAGCTTACATTGATGACGTTGGCGACGGGCGCTGGTAGAGATAACAGGTTATTCTGCCCCGACTCAGGCTACCATATCAACCGATCAGCATTTGACAACTGACGCTTTGCTGAAGGAAAACGCCGGATTTCCGACCACGATAACCCTTCTCCCTGCGACTGGTGGTAATAGCGTATGTCATCCGCTTACGGACAGAGGTCGGACGTCAGAACCTCTGTAATAGTACAGCAAAATGTCTTTGTAATTCATACCTTGTTTTGCGAGTTCATTCGCGCCGTACTGGCTCAGACCTACGCCGTGTCCATATCCGACCACGTTAAATGTTACCGACCCGTCGGCTATCAACCAAGTTACATTCGCGCTGCGCAGTCCGAACATCAATCGCAGTTCTGTACCGGTGACGGTAACGCCTCCGAGCGAGAGCGATATTATCCGTCCGGCGTTGCTGCGTTTCATGTTCCTGAACCAATCGGACGCGCTGCCTTCAAGCGACATTTCCGGATGTGCGTCCAGCGCGGTACGCTTGAAATCCGACGTTGTAAGCGTTACGGCGGTCACGAAGCCGGGTACAGTCTCGGCGGTTTCCGGCGAATCAACCGACCGCAAATACGGAAGCTGCTTAGACCATACGTTTGCGCTGTCCTCCGTATTCCCGCCGCTGGACGAGTGAAATACCGCGAGAATAGGCTCTCCGTCGAACATTACGAGCATTCCGTCAGTAGAATCTACCGCATCGGTAATCTTGCTGATGTTGGCGTCGTAACCCGCGCCCCACTTATTATGAAGTTCATCATCGGAAAGCCACGCTTTACAGTGAGACGGGTCGCTGCACGTATCGGCGTCAGGATGAACGCCGTCGCTGACTAAATGATTAACGCGGTAGTATGTGTAGGTTCGCGCCGCCGCCGCCTGAGCTTTAAGCGCCTCCGGTTCAAAACCTGCCGGCATTTCCGCCGCGACGACGCCGATCAGGTAATCGCGCAAGGTAAGCGTTTGCGTTTTCCCGTCATCATAGAGGCGAATACTTATATTAGCGTCCGCAGCGTTATCCGGTGCGGACAGCGTATCGCCGCCGTGCATGCGGTACACGAGCGGAGCGTCCGCGGTATCACTCGGCGGTTCGCTAAATTCGCCCGGATTGTTCGGTTCGGAAACGCCGTCCGCCGCTCGGTCTGAGAACGCCACCGGCAGCAGAAGCGCGAGCGCGGCGAGCAAAATCGACGCGGGTAAAATAATTTTCATTTGGGTACTTCCTTTTTCGCAAAATATGTGTTATAGTAGAGACGAAGTGTAAACAGCAAGCCGCAAGGCGAGGGCTATGTCCGTTTTTAATCCGCTGATTAAATGTATGTTTACAAATTTCCGAATAGGACAGGTGAGATATGAAAAGATTAAATGCCTTAGCGGTTTCCTTGGTAGTCAGCTTCGTACTGTGTTGCCTTGCGTTTTCGGTTAAACTGATGCTTCAGCCGGGTCAAGTCGTGCTGAGTGTTTACGTATCTGTCGCGATGATTGTTATTGCGGCAGCGAGCGCGTTTGTCGGCGGAAGTATCGCGGCGCGAGTCTATGAGCTTCCGGACAGCATTGGCGCGGCAATGTCTTACAGACCGAGACCGCTGATATCGGTGGTCGCTGTAGTGTTTGCCGCGGCGAGCGTGTGGTACGCGTATGATTTGTTTCGCGTGGCGGAAACGCATGACATTAGCACTATCTTCCGTGCCGCGCTTGCCGCGCTCAGCGCAATCGGATTCGCCGCGGTGCTTATTTTTGCCGGCAAGCGCACGGAATGGCTTATGAGACTTTGCTTCCTGTTAATAGTGGTGTACTGCTGCTACGACGCTATCATACAGTTCCTCGCGAACGCGCCGAATCCGGATAAGGACTCCTACGCGTGGATGCTTATTGGGCAAGCGATAAGCACGCTCGCGTTTTTGAATTTGATGTCCGTGTCCGTGTCGCGAAAGTTCACTACGATTAGGATCGTGTGGATTTATCTTAGGGTTGGCGCGTTACTGACGGCAATCGCCATCGCCGTAGCTTTACACGGCGATATGGTGGTGACCACGCCAATAAAGCTTATGATTATCAAAGTAATGATGTTGTGGCTTACAGAGCGATTGTTTATATCTAACCTTGCAAAGCGCGTTTACATACCGGAACCCGATGCAAACTCGAGTTTCGACCTTTCTGCCGATATTCCCCTTCCGAGCGAGCCTGAACAGACTCTCGCCGAGGAACCGGAACCGCAGGGAACGGCTACGGTTGACGATATTCTCAGAGAAATTGAAAACGACACTTATTAGGAAAACGCAATCGCTTCCGGTTAAGCTAATCGTATCGCCGAAAACACATAGCGCCAAGACGCTTTTACTTGTTGCGCTTATCGTCAGCGGAGTAATACTGGGTTACCTTACCGGGGCTTTCACCGACATTGTAAAACCCGAATCGGAACTTCCCGATACTTCTCACGCGGTCGGTAAATTCACATCGTTGGCGCGTCCGTATGCCATTCTGATAAGCGGCACAGCCGGCGAACGCGGCGGAGCTGTTTACGACGCAAACGGACTTTCGGCAGCGTGGAACGCGTCGTACCTTGCTTTAAGCGAGACCTTAGGCACCGCAGGCGACGCGATAAGTGTCCGCGAGGACGAGTTCCGCGCCGCCGTCAGTAGTGAGGGCGTTGTTTTTGCCTATCGGTTTCCGCTTCAGCTGGACGCGCTTCTGAACTGGCTCGGCGTAACCGGGACAGTCAGTTTTGAGACGGCAGCCGATATAATTTGCCTTTCGGCATGCGGAGACTTCGCGAATTCCGCCGAGAATTACACGCTGTATTACCGTACCGAAGACGGACGCTTTTTCAAGCGTGACGGAGTATCTTCCATCGATGGTCATATGGGCGATTTGTCCGCGCCGTTGCTGCCGACGGCGTATTTCGCGTTCGAGAATCCGGAGAATCGCTTAACTGACATTTACACGATTTTGCCGGACAAACTTCCGCAGCTTAATGAACTGAACATTAAAATCCCGCAGATTACATCGGTCAGGATTCGGGAAATTCTCAGCACGCTGGAAATGAATCCGTACAACTCATCTAATTATCAGGAAAACGGCGCGGTCACCTACACGGAAAACAACGCGACCCTGAAAATCTATGACCACGGCTTGATCGAATATTCCGCCGCAAACGAGGGCTATATCAATCTCAGCGGCGCGGAGTCCGCCGATCTCGCTTACAGAGTACTCACGGAGATTACACAATCGGAAGAACTCCAACTGACGGAGTTCACAGCCGCAGATGGGAAATATGAATTCCGGTTCGAGTTCATTTACGGCGGAATAGTAATTTCTCCCGGCGCGTCTGCAGTCGTAGTCGTAGACGGCGGACGGATACGCTCCTTATCCGTGACACTGAGAGAATACGAAGCATCATCGGAAGTCGGAATCTTGCTTCCTCCGCGTCAGGCGGCAATTGCCGCAAACTCTGACGCGTACTCAATGGAGGTTGTCTACGCGGAGCAGGGAAACTCCGCCGTTCCGGTCTGGATAACGCGGAGCGACCGCCGGCGCAACGCCCTCACGCGCTGAGCCTTGCGAGTTTTCAGTTAACAATTAACAGTTAACAGTTGGCAACGCCCTCACGCGCTGAGCCTCGCGTTCGCGTATGCGCGTAAGCGAGACCCATCATTACCCAAAAGTGACATTACAATTACAATAGTATTCCCACAAAATGGTTGTGTCAATACCGACTGTAGAAATTACAACAATATTTGGGTAAAAAACAACCCCCACCGGTTAAGTGGGGGTCAAGGTTTCGCTTCAAAACTCTAAAACACAATTTCGCCGGAAAGCGAAATTTTTTGGTCAATCTTGTACAGGAAGACTAAAAATCTGGTTTTTGACATGTTCTCGGTCGGGTTTAGCCGTGAACCGGCGCCGGAACTGTCGCCCTGCAGAATACCGAGTTTGCTGAACTCATCTATTGCCGGTTTCGCCCAGGGTGCAATCTTGTCGCTGTCGGCAAAAACAATGGGACTCTGATAAGACCCCTCCGCAAGCCTCGCCCGCCAATCCGCCTCTTTTTTCAAGCGTGCCAACACATCTTTGGTATACTGATTGTCCGGCGGCCAATCCGTGGGGTTGCTCTCTATCTCTTTGACTTCGCTCAATTTGTATTCTGCGGTTTTCGCGCCGCCATATTCCAGCATACGCATGGCCATCACCGCGAACTCTTGCATGGAAAGCTCATTGTCGGGATTGAAATGACCGGCTCCGTCACCCATCATAATGCCGAGCTTGTTCATTGCCCAAATATACTTGGAATATCTGTGCGAGGTCGGCACATCGGAAAAGACTTGCTCATTGCGCATCGGCACCGTGCCTAGGTAGTTGCAGAGCAAT
>JAITKN010000022.1 GCA_031278415.1 Oscillospiraceae bacterium | reverse complement strand
GACCTTCTCGTCAATCCTGACTTGTATTAACGCGCTCGTTTGATGTGCCATAATATCACCTCATTTTATTTGGTTATAATATTATTATAGTATACTGTCATACTCTTGTCAAGTGCTTTGCGATACGCTGATTGTTATAGTTTTTTCTCCATTACATATACTCCCGTTATTTTATTGGGATTTTGCACTCTAAATCCATCAGGTGAAGGCTGTTGGTGAAGTAGTGCTCCGCGCTCTCGACCAAAAGGAACGAGTTAAGATTTATATCGCCCAGCTTCGGAATGTTGAACATCACCATACTTCCGGCGCGTATCGTCGGAACACCGATGCACCGGTCAAGCGTCAAAGTCCTCAGCTTACGGTTGTAGTAGGTAAGCATCGTGTCCGCCTCCTGCTGTATCTGCGCCGCGTTCATATTCTCGTCCACTACCTTATCGGGAACGTTTGCCGTCGTGATCGCGACACGATTTATCATCCCGCTTCGCATGTCCGCGCCAACGTGTTTCTTGAAGCCGTACCGGAACTTTTTGCTTGATTTTGCGCCGATTGTCGCTTCCTTATCAACCGCAACCTCCGGCAGAACTTCGTTATTCAGCTTTTCATAGCCCGCCGCGATTGCCTTGTCGCGTTCCTCCCAAACGCTCAGTTTGCTCACAAGCGCGGTTGCCCTGCCCGCCGCGCCTGCCGGACGGGCAGGGTAGGCGGGTCAGATGTGTCCTCCATAAATTGCAGGAGCAGGCACAGAACAAGCCGCTCTCGACCAAAACCGTTGGCGCCTAAGTCGCTGTCCGTTACCTTCGCGGCGCGGACGATGCTTGTAAATTTCAGCAGCTCTTTCAGTTTTCGGTAGTTATGGGTCTCCGGCATTATTGCTCTACACTCACCATTTGCATTTGTTCTGTCCGCATTTTCCTTGCCTCCGTTTTTTTCTTACGTTATGCCATGTTTCGCGCCGTTTTGCAAGTGGTTAAGTTCCTTTTTTTAACACGCCCTTTTAATTTGGGATTTAGCGGCTTTTTTGCCCTGAGTATAAAATTTGACCCTGATTCGGGTTTTTGTCCGAAATTTTCAACAGACCCCGTAAAGGTTCAGGCGGGCGGCAGCGCGCGCAAAATCAAACCGGAGCGAGATAACTCGCTCCGGTCTGCGATTATTGCTCCATAGCAAGCTAAAACGGCGGAGTTGCGTTAAGCTATTCCCGCTGCCGCATCTTCAAAACGTATAAGCGAGGGTACTTTCACGCCCCAGCGCAAAGGATTAACAAAACCGATAAGTGTGCCGTCCGCACTTCTCAGATCGGCGCGTACCCAACCATATTCACCATTTGCCCTTAGCCCGTATGACGCGGTGCTGTCAGAGGGCAGCAGACGGTCTTCGCCGCAAACTTTGCCGTTCACAATCCACTGTATGGTTATTGCGCTGTTCGAGCCGAATTCCGTCGCGGCAGCTCTGAGTTCAATATTCGCGCCGACGGGAACTCTATTGCCCGGAAGAACCGCGATGCCGTCGGCCTTGCCGGAAATATTCAGCTTTGCGCCGCGACGCGTTACGTATATATGACCTGTGCGAACGGAATTAAGCAACTTGCCGCCGCGCAATCCCTTACAGTATACCCAAGTCGCGGGATCGCCGGGGATAGAAGGTTCGAAAGCGCCTTCGTAACGTTCGTCCTCTAAGTTGTGAGAGTCGCTGCCGCCTATACCGCAGATGACCCTGCCGTCGTTTAACATTCGGTTCCAAAACGCAAGCGCCTTTTCGTTGCTCTCTTCGGCATAGGTGTAGGTCGGGTCGTTGATGATTTCCACTGCGTGAAACAAATCCAGCGGAGTGTCCGGGATCGTCCAGCTCCACTCTCGCAGAAACGGGTGATTCAGACTGCAAACACCGCCGTTTGAGCGGCAGATTTTAAGCAGATCGTTTATCGCGCCGGATGCGATGAAGCCCGATTCCCAGTTGCGCGGATCATAGAAGCCGTTCGGGTGAGAGTCGAGTCCGAATACATTGAAGTGCCCGCATAGTCCGGTTACCTCAATGCCCGGCACGATAAGCATCCGGGTTTCAGCCCATGCGGTGTGCATAACGTTATGTTCAGTCGGCACATAAAAGTCAAGCCCCATACGTTCCGCCTTTTCGGTTGCGGACGCAACGCTCTCTTTCCCGTCGGACAGGATCGTATGCGTGTGAAAATCACCCTTATACCAACGCTCCGCGGTGTTAACGGTATTTCTATGACTGTATCCCGCAAGCAGGACGCCATTGTCCGAGTCTGAGGACGATTGCCCCGGTTCAAGCTGCACATCCGGCGCGGTGCGTTCGATGTAAATATCAGGGTATGAGTTTCCGTCCGTCAGCAGCGGAAGATACAGCCTTATCTCCCATTGCCCGGCGGGAATCCTGCCCGGTACGCCGCCGATAACGATATCCTCGCGCTCGGCTCCCAGCGATACGGTCTCGCCGGCGCGAATCCACTTGTTAAGTCGCAGCCTTTCTTCAGGGTCATACAGTACCGCCAACGCGAACATTGGCGCGTGTTCTTTGTGCCAACGCAGGTACAGCGATATTTCGCCGGGTTCCGTCTCGAATGAGGCGGAGCGGTATCCCGGCGCCGCGCTTAGCGCGGTTAATGCCGCTGTCCGGATGGCACCCTTAACCTCCATAGTATTCGTCAAGTGCTGCTTGTGCGGCTTCCTGCGCCTCGTCCAGCGCTTCCTGAGCGGAAAAGTTCTCGATTTCCACTTTATCCGCAGCTATGGTCAGCGCGTAATATACCAAGTTTCCGGTCGGGTCAACCGGCAGAACCCGGCTGTGCAGAGCTTGGCTCATCGGTACAAGCGCGTGAGGGTTCGCGTCCGTATACGCCTTATACTCCGGCACGTCTACCGTGGATTTGCGAACCGGAATATAGCCCGTTGCCATAGACCACTTAGCCTGATTCTCCGGTGAGGTATAGAACTTCATAAACTCATACGCTCCGGCTGCGGCCGCGGCATTATCGTTCTTCGGCGCGACGAATTGCAGCGCGGAAGCTGACGGTGCGGACGGATTACTGTTCCATCCGGGTTGCTCCAAAGCGCCGACGATGCTGAAGTCAAGGTCTGCTTGGTCGCCGGAAGAACCCGTATATCCGCCCGCTTTATTCTGCAATACATCGTCAATTGTTTTGTACCAATACTCCCAACCTTGTCCGCCGTAGTGGATGGTCATTATCTTATCGTCATGTATCCAGCGCCGGAAAGCTTCCCATACCTCGACCCATTCGGGTGTGTTAATGAACGCCGTGCGACCGTCCTCGCTGAACACTTTGCCGCCGTTTGAGAGTACAGCGTCAATCATATTCGATACGCCGTACATAGGTTCCCAACCGTAAAATACGGTTTCGCCATTCTCTTTTACCGTCATTTCAGTTGCGGCTCGCTCTAAATCCTGCCACGTTTTAATTAGCGCGGGGTCTATTCCGGCGCTTTCAAACGCGGCGATATTATAATACAGTACCTGAGTAGTGCCGTAGGCGGGAAGGGCAAAAACGCTTCCGTCCGGCAAAACTCCTGAGCTGAAAAAGGACTCGATGTAGTCGCTGCGGTCAAAGCCGGTGTCCGCGTCCATAAGCGGAGAGAGGTTTTCAAGCAGATCCTTTTTCGCGAGACTTGTGGCGTCGGATACATCCAACAAGGCAATGTCCGGAGCGCTTCCGCCGGCGATTCCCGCTTGCACTTTCTGATATGTTTCACTGTAATCCGCTTGTGTAACGGTCGTGACTCGATACGCGTCCTGAGACGCGTTAAAGTCCGCCACTATTTCCGCCAGTACATTGACCGCCGTTTTCCCGCCGGCGTACCATAGGGTAAGTTCAATAGGCGCGTCGACCTGACGCTCGATTTTCTGAGGCGTTTCCGCCGTCGGCTGATTTGCGGAAGCGGATTCGGGAACTTTATCCGCGCTTGACGTGTCCCGCGTTTGGTTGGCGCAACCTGTGAGCGCGGCGAGCATAGCAAGCAGCAACAGCGCGGATAGATAAGATTTGAGTTTCATATTACCTCCAAATGTTGTGTTATATTTTTTTATCGGGATAAGCGGTTTCAGCCTTTTATTCCGGCATCCGCGCTCAGTCCCGCGATAAAATGTTTTTGCAGTACCGCGAAGAGCACAAGCAACGGCACAATGATAAGCGCGCTTCCGGCCATTACCAGTGGCCAATTGGTGCCATACGCGCCGCCCTCAATGAAGAATCTCCGCAGACCTTGCGAGACAAGACTAAGCTCCGGTCTGTTGGTAATAAGCGCAGGCCACATATAGTTGTTGTAACAGCCAATAAACGAGATTAGTATGAACGACAGGAAAGTCGGGCGCGTCATCGGGAATACTACGCGCCATAGTGTCCGCCAGTGACCGGCTCTGTCGAGTGCCGCCGCCTCGGTGAACTCCCTTGGCAGCTGCGCGAACGCCTGCCGAAGTAGGAAGATACCGAATATGCTGACAAGATTAGACACGATCAGCCCGGTATACGTGTCGAGCAGTCCCATTTTAGATAGGATAATATAGCAGGGTATATATGTTGCCGCTCCGGGTACCATATAACACCCCAGTGTAACGGCGAATAGCGCTTTCTTGCCCTTGAATCTCATAAACACCGCGGCATAGGCAAACATAGCGCCCGAAACGACTTGATACGCTACGGTTACGGCGGATACAAACAGGCTGTTGAAGATATAACGCGGCAAGGGCGAGCGGAACAGAACCTCGTATAGATTGTTCCACTGCGGGCTTCGCGGCAAGAATAAAGAGACATCCATTAGCTCCGGCTTCGTTTTCAGCGCGCTTACCGCCATCCACATAAACGGAAACGCGGTAAATATGCCGAGTGCGCAGAGCAAAATCATTTTCAGCACGGTGTAAAACAATGCGGTCAGTTGAGCTGAGCGTTTCACCGGCGTATTTAGCGATTTGACAGGTTTGACAGATAAATCCATACTTCCCTCTTTTCTTATTACAGCCGTCTAATAATGAACCATACGCTTGGAAATTAAGTTTTGCGCGAACGACAGCGCGATACAAAGCAGAAGAAGCGTTACCGCCAGCGCGGATGCGCGTCCCATATCGTACTTCTCAAACCCCAGTTGATAATACAGATAAAGAAGTGTTCGAGTACTGCCGGCAGGTCCGCCCTGAGTCAGAATCTGAATCTGGTCATACGCCTGAAGCCCGTTGATTGTAGTCACAACCGCCAAAAAGAATGTCGTTGGGGATATGCACGGCAGCGTAATCCAAAAGAAGCTCTGTCGGCGCGAGGCTCTGTCGAGTGCCGCCGCCTCATACAGCGACTTCGGAACTTTGTCAAGCGCGGTCAGGTAAAACACCATAGCGTATCCGACGCTTTTCCATACCGTTACGATAATCACCGCAAGCATTGCGGTAGCGGAACTGCCAACCCACTTTAACGCCGGAAGTCCGAACAAGCCGATTACCGCGTTTGCGATACCGTTCTTCTCATCGAAGATCCACATCCACACAAGCGACACAGCTACTGTAGGGGTAATCCACGGCGAGAAGAACAAAGCGCGGAACAACCCGCTTCCCCTAAAACCTCGGTGAAGCAGCGATGCCAGTCCTAATCCTCCCGCAATTGTCAGAACCGCGCTTGCCGCACAGAATACCAGCGTATTCAGCAATGCCTTGTGAAACTCTCCGCTTGACAGCAATTTTTCATACTGCCTAAAGGCGACAAAGTCGTATTCCGCAGTCATATAATCCCAGTTTGTAAGGCTTATGTATGCCGCGTTAAAAATAGGCCATATCCAAAACACAGCGAGCGGAATAAGCGCCGGTAGTACGAATGCCGCAACGGTAAGGTTTTTTCTCAGCGTGAATTTCAATGACGAACTCCCTCTTGCTTTTTTAAGCTAACTTTAACCTGCGCGTGTAAAATCGAACAAAGCGCTTGTGTAAACTCTTTGTAATATTTTTTACAAATCAAACGTAACCGTCAAATAGCGGGACGCCTATCGATCAGCCAAACCGTAGTGATACAATAGACTCCACCAGACCTTGAAAAAGCACAGGCGTAAATTCGAGCCGGATTGGAGTATCAGAATGATTGACACAAGAGAGAGTGCGGTTGAGATTCTCACCTTTGCACATTTTTGCAGAGACCGTGCTGACACCGGACATTTGTTGCAATATTACTCTTTACATTGCAGAAGACACAAGTTTGCAAGTGCCAAGTTAGGTCAGTTGACGAAGTTTCGCGGAATATCACGGTCGTCGATAAGGCGCTCAAGCGCGTCTGTGATGTTGCTCACGCCGGATGCGTATACATAGAACTGACCCTCACCGTCAATAATCGCGGCATAACGCCGGTCATCAATCGGGATAAGCTCAAGAGTGGTCTGCGTACCATCCGAAAGCGTCATTGTAATAATGTGCATCGGAGTACCGAGCGCGGTACCGCTCGGAATTTCCCCCGCGATACGCAAACTGATTGTCCGCGAGAATAGGCGGCGGGTATTGTCCTCGCTGACGGCGCGCCCATCAAGGTCGCCGGTGACTTCTATGTAGTCCACACCGACAGAGTTCGTTGCGTCTTTCCTCGATAGGTTCAGGTAGTACGCCATATCGCCGTCAATGACATAAGTAACCGCATCAACCTTTTCAATGCTGTGCAGCCAAACGGCTCTCATCATCAGGTCAAGGTAGCTCACGTTCAGGTTCGCGAACGCGGCGGAGTCGTAGAGCAGCAGCGTAAGCGGCTCATCGTCCTCAACGCAGGCGAGATACTGGTCGTAGTCCGCACAGTAGGTTTGCGCGCCTCCCGCGCCGACGCCGCTTTTGCCGACTGCAATATCAAGGCTGTTACCGCTGACGTCCGTCATCGCGAGCCTAACCGGATTGTCAAGACCATATTCGGCAAGCTCGCCGCGGCTGATGTCGCGCTCGACCGAAATGTACTTCACCTTAGCGACGATCTGCATAAGCTGTTCCGCCACAATATCGTCGGAGCAGCTTGATTCTACCGGCGACGTCATAAAGTAGAAAGAACCCGCAATGTTGCCCTCCGATGGGTTATCTACGTCGCGTATAATGTTAAGAGACTTGCCGTTCGGTTGTTCAATGCGGACGGAGTCAATATTGGTATAGATGTCGTCGTCTTCGTAAGTCGGGAACGTCGAGATTTGCCGATAGTCCAACGCGGTTCGAGTCAGCAGACCGCGCATATTGTAACCCATAACATAAATCGCGCCGCTCTTATCGGTTTTCGCGAAGTAGTCGCGTCCGACCGGGGTACCCTTGCCGATGTAGACTTTATACTCGCGGTCGCCGTAGGTAAGCGTAACGGTCGCCTCGGGATTGTCAAGTCCGTATACGGACAGATCTTCGGGGTTCTCGCTGATAAGTTCCTTAACGCTTAGGTTGCTGACGGTATAGCGCATAGAACGGAACTTAGACGTGTTGTAAGCGAAATACTCTTCCTGCGGATTGGGCGCGTAAAGCAGTTTGCCGTCCTCGTCAAAGCTGTAATCAATGCTGAAAGTCGTGCCGTCGGTCAGTTCGACAAGCAGACGCGTAAGCTGTTCCGGATCCTCTTTGATCATCATAATATTGTCCGGTTCGGGAGTCGGCGACGCGGATGGGGTCGGCTCAGCCGAGGGATCCGGAGCGACTTTTGTAATCACCATCACCGCGATTACGCATACCGCGATTGCCGCAAGGGCAATTATAATATTACGCAGAGTTCTCCTAATCGACATTACAGATGCCGCCTCCTAAGCCGGATAATTATACCGAGCGCGATAATGACCAGCGGCAGTATCAGAACAAGAACAATCAGGACGGTTCGCGATTGCCAGCCCAGTATACTCAGAACGCTGCTTTGGAAATCTTTATCCGGAATAACAAGTCCGTCGGTGTAATCCGCCATATAGTTTATAGCCGCGCCGAGGTACACGCGGTTAAGAAACGCGTTTTCCGTCAACGCGCTTTCGGTGACAAATCCGGCATTAGTGAAGAGTATATCGCTTCGAATCGGAACATTAGCTTTGTCAGTAGTCATACGCTCCGCGAGAACCATCATATTAAGGGGACCGACAGCGTCCTGCGGGTTTTGAGCGAAATCGCCCATTGCGTCCTCATATGCTTTCGCGTAAGATGTCGCGGAACTGCTCATCAGCGTTTGCAGTCCGATCTGTCCGCCCTGAGTGCTTGTCAGGTTGATCGGTCGTCCCGCCGGCATTATAGCATACTGGCGCGGCAGATTCTCCGTAATCGGCTGAAATACAGCTATGTCCGGTACAACATTGTGCGGAATACTTACGCACTGCTCCGCGTCGTATATAATCTCTGTGCCATAACTTACGCCCCATTCCGCAAACAGCGCGTCAAGGTTCGGGTGATTCAGGGTTTGCGGACCCATTGCGACAATCATATCTCCGCCGCGCAGAAGGAATTCGTCAATTTTAGCAATTTCATCTTTATTATAGTCCGCCGCCGGCGCGCTGATAATCAGCAATGCTACATCGTCCGGAATAGGCTCTTGCAGTAAGCGGAGCGTAATAACATCAAAGTTAGAGTAGTTCAGTAATGTGTCAAACTCTGATATGCTGTAGTTTTCGTCGTGTCCGTAAATCCACGCGGCTTTCGCGACATCGTCGCCGGTTACGAACAGAATCGCGGAGCTGATACGCTGTTCCGCGCGAAGTCCGACATAGTATTCGGTGCTGCCGGAGTAGGACGTCTCCGCGCCGTTAAGGTTTTGGGAAGCGCGGGTGTACATTCCGTCGGGCGTGAGTCTTTTAACGCGTTTCGAGCTTTCTACGATAATGTCGTTTTCGGAAAGGTCTGTACCCAGCATTTGCTTATAGCGATCGGTCTCGCCGACATTAGCAAGCGGATTTAAGAAGCGGAGCGTGATCTTTCCGGCTCCAAGCGCGATGTAGCGCTGAAATATCTCATAGATGTTGCCCAAGAGCGTCGAACCGTTCTGAAACGACGTTTCCTCCGAAAGCACGGTAATCGTAACCGGCTCCTCTAAATCGGCGATTACGTCAAGCGTGACGTCGCTGATTTCAAACAGTTTTTCCCGCGTGAGGTCAATTTCAAATACGAAGCGGTCAGTCAGGTATCCGATAAGGACGTTGGCGGCGATAACGGCGACAATAAATACCGCCGAAAAGACCGCGGCGATGGTGCTGTACTTGAATTTGCGTGATTGTATCTCCTCGCGCTCGGCAATAAGCGCAACATCCGTGCCGAGCGGGATATTCTTTTCATTCTTTTTTTTGTTCATAAATTTTATTTTGCCCCTCTGCTGACAACTATTTTAGAGATTTCGGGTCAGAACCCCAACATGTACGGATATACTCAACTCCAACGCTTGCGCTCAATGACCTTGACGGTCAGAAATATGAATACAGCCGCCGCGCTTATATAGTACACAAAATCCGCAATTGAAAACACACCGATGTAGAACGTGTTAAACCGCCGGTAAATTGACACCCAATATAGTACGGACTTCACCATCGGCGACTGCGCGAGCGAGTACGCGACATCAAGAAGCAGTATACCGACGAAGATGCCGAGACTTGCTATTGCCGCAATCAGCTGATTTTCCGTAAGTCCGGATACGAACACGCCGATTGCTATGTATACTGCCGCCGCCGCGAGTATGGCGGCATAATTGCCGACTACGCTCGCCAAATTCGGTGTGCCGAATGCCGCAACGATAAATACCTGAATGACCGTAAACGCGAGCGCGATTACAAATACCGTATACGCCGCGAAAAACTTACCCAGCACAATTCCCGACGCTTTAGTCGGCGAGGTTAGCAGGAGTTGGTCTGTTCGCTGTTTGTATTCCTCCGACAGCGAACGCATCGTCAGCAGCGGCACAACGACAATGAGCGCGTACAAAATCGTTTGGGATACTCCGCTCAGATTGTTGGTCGCGCTTCGGATGTTGGTCAGGTAAAATGTTCCGTTGATGATAATAAGGAACGCCGCGATAAAGACATACCCGAGCGGCGAGGCAAAATAGGCGCGTAAGTCGCGTTTATATACCGCTTTCATTTCTTTACCCCCCTGCTGCCTACTAAGTTCATAAATACCTCCTCAAGAGATAAGTCCATAGGTGTCATACGCAGAATCGGGAGTCCCGCTTTGGCAAGCGCGTTAAATACCGGCTTGCGAACGTCCGCGTTCGGCACCGCCTCTACAATGTAGTCGAACGCGCCTTGCTCCGCCTGAATGGATGCTTCGGCGTAGCGAATTCCCTCTGTCTCGCGCAGGATTTTCAGAACCGCGTCACGGGCGCCCGCGATGCGAATACTCAGCTTTCGGTCGCCGGTAATCATAGACGATAGGTTGTCCGGCTTGTCGTCGGCGATAATCTGACCGTTATTGATGACCAAAACGCGCTCGCAAACAGCGGAAACTTCTTGCAGTATATGCGTAGAGAGAATAATAGTTCTGTGCTTGCCCAACGCCTTGATGACGTTGCGAATCTCAATAATCTGCTTCGGGTCAAGCCCGACCGTCGGTTCGTCCAGAACAAGAACCTCCGGATTGCCGACAAGTGCCTGAGCAAGCCCGACGCGCTGTTTGTAGCCCTTGGACAGGTTGCGGATGAGTCTCTTATAGTGGTCGGTCAGTCCGACAAGCGCGGCAATTTCTTCAAGGTGAGCGGCTCGGTTAATTCCTTTGACTTTTTTAAGGTCAAAGATGAAGTTAAGGTATTCCTCAGCCGTCATATCCATATACAGCGGAGGTTGTTCGGGAAGATATCCCACCTTCTTCTTCGCGGCTATGGGGTCTTCCAACACGTCTATCCCTCCGATGTACGCCGCGCCGGAGTTAGCGGACAGATAGCCGGTGACGATGTTCATCGTCGTCGTCTTTCCCGCGCCGTTAGGGCCGAGGAAGCCAACGATTTCACCCTCGCCGATGGTGAACGAAACACGGTCTATTCCGCGCTTCTTGCCGTAAGTTTTGGTCAGAGCCGAAACTTCAATCATAACTGTGTAACCTCATAATTTGTTAAGAAGTGATTTACCGATACCCATTTTAGAGCAAATCCGCTCAAATGTCAAGCGTTATTTTGACCTGCGCTAAAACTTGGGTATGTTGTAGTTACTACCCAGCTGCCCCGAAAAGAGCGGCTATGGGACCAATAGAATTTCCCCAAATGATGTTTCACAAAAAAATGATGCCGCTATTCGCTCCAAACGGGTGTTTTCCCGCAATTTCACAAAAAAAGCAGAGTGCAGCTGAGTAGTAACTTTCAATTCGCCCATTTCCGTGCCTCGCAAAAAAATGCTTGACATTTAGCCGTATGTGTGATATAGTACGGCATTGTAATCTGTTTCCCGGGTAATAGTTCCGCGCATACTGGCGCTCGGTGGGCAAGAAGGAGGTGATAAGATGCCCAACATTAAATCGGCCGCAAAGCGCGACCAACTGGCCAAGACCCGCAATGCTTCTAATCGAGCGGGACGATCCGCGCTTCGCACAACGCTCAAGAAGTTTGATGCCGCTCTGCCCGGCACGGACGCGGAGTTACTGGCACATTCTTACAAGGACGCGATTAAGGCAATTGACCGCGCGAAATCTAAAGGTTTAATCCACAAGAATAACGCCGCTCGCAAAAAGAGCCGGATCGCCAAGGCTATGAATGTTGCCAAATAAACCGCGGCAACCTCGCCCCTCGGAACTTCACTATGCGTTCCGAGGGGCGTTTCGTTTGCGTGTAGGTTACATTTAACCCGGTTTCTTAGGTATAAGAATACGAGCTGTAAATATGCCTTTTTCACAATCAGCCACAATGGAAAGGATACCTCCCGAATTTTTGATAATCTCTTTGACTGTCTTTAGTCCAAGCCCGGTAACATTGCCGCCGGTCTTTGTGGTTTCGGGCAATCCGTCGCATATGGTTAACGCTTCATTATAAGAGTTAGATATCTCTGCAAATACCCAATTTTGATTGCCGCCGCTTGACACTTCTATACGGCGGTTTGGTTCGGAAACTTTGCGGCACGCATCCACCGCGTTGTTTAACAAATTTGAAAAAACGCGCACGATGTTCAAATCTGTCAACTCTATATTCAGGGGGATATGTACCGTTGCCGAAAACTCGATGTTATACTCTATTGCCGCGTTAGCGGTGTTTTGTAAAACAGCGTCTAAAATGATATGATTGGAATATTGTTTGTAGGGCAAAATGCTTTTTCGCGCCGCGTCACATAAACTGTCAATAAGTTGTACCGCTTTTTCGCTTTCGTTGTTCCGCAGAAGATTTTTAACCGACAACATTACGTCCTTATAGTCATGCCGAAGCGCGCGGTCGCTGTCCGCAAACCTCGAATACGACTGATAATGCCGCGCCAGTTGTTCCCGCAGTAATTGGACCTGCAATTGATACTCTGCCAAGCTTTTTATTCGCAGGGAATCGGCAATAAGCAAGCAGCCCACGGCAATAAATCCCAAGAGGAAAGAGCTTAATGCCGCTATCGCAAACCGTGAGTTTCCCGCGCAATAAAGTCCGTAATCCATCAGCGTCAGGCAGGCTATCGCCGCGAATTGACACGCGCAAACGTAACCCCTTTGATTTGCGCCGCGAAGCAGAGTTCTCAACCATTCTGCCGGTGTAACTTTTTTGAATGCCGCATCAAGCAGCAGCGCCGCAAGAACCGAGACCGCAAGTACGGCATAGCGCGTTTCCGACGCGTACAGTCGCTGCGCGTTTTTTGCCAACGCTATGGACATCGCGGATTCCGCGATTCCGCGCGTCCAAGTAATATAAGAAACATACAGTACGCTTATGACAAAAGCCGGCTCAATATCCATATGGTAAAGGCGCCTGAGCTCTATTAAAACCAAAACAAGCATAGCTATAGTGTGAAATCGCGAATGGAACGGAACCGCGCTCAAAAAAACGAAAGCTGTATTCATTACAACCGCGATAATCAATACGAGCGCATAACTCCGCTTTGACGCAATATGCTCTTTGAAATACGTTAGTGTCCGTATATTATAAATTATTAAAAAAAACGCGGCGAGTACTTTTGCAATAATCAGCACAAAGGTATTTCCCATTACGCCCTGTATATTCTAAAGCGTGACATATATACAGCGAAAGCCTCTTCCGCTTGTCTGCGGTAGGTTCCTCCGATAGGAATTTCGTGCCCGGTTTTCAGCAGAAGGTTTTGCGCGTTAAACTGTGCTATATATTGCATATTTACCATATACGAGCGGTGCGCCCGTATAAAATTTTTCTTTTGTAAACTTTTTTCCAGTCGTTCCATTGTTGTATAATATTTAAAAGTTTCGCCATCGGAACAATGTACCGTAACGACGCGCTTCCATATTTCAAAGTGAGAAATGTCTTTCAGCGGAATCAATTTGCGGATCGTATTGCTTTCATAAACGAACATCTCCGCCGTTTTGTCCTTAGTTAGTGATACAGCCCGCAAAAATATCTGCTCAAACTTTGATGCGGTCGTCTTTTCTTTGATTAGGTATTGAACCGGCATAACATCAAACGCGTCAAAAACGTAATCTTCGCTTACGGTTAAAAAAATAATTTCCGCCTTACACCCATAACCGCGAAGTTGTTTGGCGGCATCAAGTCCGTTTTGCCCTCCCATTAAAATATCCAAGTAAATAATATCCGCCTGATTAGGGTCGTCTGACAGATGAAATATAAGCGACTCAGCACTCAAAAAGACAGACAAGGCAACTCCTATTTTATGCTTCTCGGCAACCCGGGTAATCATCATATTGTATTTGTCAATCGCGCGCTGATTATCATCGCACAACAAAATCGTCAGCATAATTTGTTTCCTTCATTCTGTAATCTGGGGTTTCAGGCGCCGATAACTGTAAGTTCAGGCAGTGCTTTGACCGCTCAATAGCCAAAGCCGAGTAATATGACAATAATTAAATCTAGTTTAAGCACAATAATATATAATAATACATATTTTTATAAAAACATTATGATTAAATAGCGAAAACTATTCCTGCGCGCCAAAAAATACAGAAGCAACGCGGAATGGAATATACTGCTCCGCTTCAACAGTACATTATTCAATTGGCACAATTTATGGTGCTAACTCTTTCAAAATAATAATTTGACGCATAAAAACGCCAATTCGTTACGATACACGTTCGCGATTCGCTTTATGTCGTATAATGATTAAGTAACCGTAGTGTTCCGACGAGAGAACGGAAGTTAATCTTTTTATTACATAAGGAGTAAAGAAATGACAAATGCTAACAGAGCAGAAAATAACCTTACGGCGAGCGAACGGCGATTTGAGGAGCAGTTACTTGCTGTAAAAACAAAAATGCTCAAAATGGGTATGCTGCCTAAGTACAACGGGTTTGAGTATTTAGCCGAGGCAATTGTAATGTTTGAACCGGGAATAAAAATCTGCGACCAAATATACGGCAAGATAGCTAAAAAGCACGGCAGCACAAAAACAAGCGTTGAAAGGTGTGTGCGCACACTATTAAAGATAAGTGGATTTAACGTGAAAAACGGGGATTTTATATCGATGCATAACTTCCTCTGGCTTGAGATGGGGTGATACTTATCTGAAACGGCAAGCCGGCGATATGTTGAATACGCGAAAGGATTCTGCTTTGTATAAAGCCTGATAATAGGCATTAAACGCGGCGGCACGCTATATCAGCATATGCTGTCACGGCGAACCTCGGCGCGGCACAATCCTCTGTTGACCCGCTATGGTTGACCTTCGGTTCCGCATTTAGCCTAGGCAGTCACAATCCCGCCCGATCTGCCATACAGCCATCTCCTGCGCGTTGCGATCCCTCCCGTACCGAATCAACTGTCTTCGTAGCATTAAACATCCTCCTTGTTACAATAAATAAATTTGCCGCTGTCCCTAATTCAGTATACCTGATTAAAGACGAACCGCAAATTTATATGTTCTGAACGGCAATATTTTTGTATCTAAATGTTACGCCGGCAACAATACCCGGCAGTCAATCTGTGGTTTGCGCCATCCTGCGAAAAAGCCCGGAAGCCGCGTTAGACTTCCGGGCCCTCATATTAGCCATCCTCGGGAAACAGGCGAAAAAAATAGGCTTAACATTTGCCGCGGCTTTGTACATTGCGCTTATTTGAAAAACACGGCTATTGTGCGTTCAGCGTATTTTTTCGATGGAATAGACAAGCCAATCCATCTCCTGAATCTCCATAAGCGTAGGGACCTCGCCCCAATCAATGCGCAGATTTCCGTTGACGTCGGTCACGGGACCCTCAAACGGGTGAATTGAGCCGATTTTCATAATGTCACGGAAGATGTTCAAGAGCCGCCCGGCTACTCCTATTGCGCCGTACACCGGAAAGATGTCCATAACACCTGTCTGGAAGCCCCAACCATAGTGTACGGGCACACCGCCTACACCGCCGGTTAAGCCTATACGCCCTAACAGAGCGTCGTTTATCATCTTGTCATAGAACGGTCCCCAATCGAGCGTAGCGGCAGCGAGACTTTCCAGCGGAGCGCCGTTGGCGGCAATTTTGTAAATCTGAGCGTAGACTTCCGGAAATGCTTTTCTGTCAAGCGGATTATCAGGCGAGTGCCGACAGAACGCCACATCCGCGCCGTGCGCCGCGAACTCCCGACGCGCTTCTATGTGTTCATTCCAGTCGTTGACTTCGCTCATAGTGTAGTCGAGTATCCGGGCGCGAGGGTTAATCAACCTTGCGCCCAGCGCGTATGCGTTCAGATCGTATGTCGGAGCGTAATTCCACGTCGGCGCGGAAGACATATATCCGACGACACCTACCTCACTTGATGCCGCCGCGAGAATCCCGCATAGGAACGTCAAGTCGTACATTTTATAAAAATACGTGTTAATATTCCTGCCGTCGCGGGGAACATCGCAGTTCAGCACTACGGTTTCGGGATATTCCAACGCGTAGCGCAGAGACACGTTACTGAGCATAGGCGACGCGGTAAGCAGCAGTTTAGGTTTAGCGGCGGCGGCGGCTTTAAGAGTTTGCCAGGCGAGTTTACCTACGCCCGGAACGTTTTTTATACGGATAAGGTTGAGCTGCTCGCCGTATTTGCGCTCCAAGCGGCGTAATGCGCGGTCGTGTCCCTCTGTCCAAAGGTCGCGCTCCGGAGTGGATTCGTAAGCTACGGCGATGGTAACGCGCTTTGCCGCTCGGCTGAAAAATCCGGTATGAGTGCCCTCGGTATCCGTGTGAGTGGTAATTTCCGTAATACTGCGTTCAACTGTTCCGGCAGCGAACAGAAGCTGACCCTTAAACGAAGACAGATTCCGCAGAAGGTCGTCAATGGGAACATTGTAAGCGAAGCCGAACACTCCGCAGTATTCTGTTAGCGCGTCGCCTACGGTCAGATTGATGTCGCCGGCGTCAACCGTGCGGTAAGCGGCTTTGAATTTAGCATACGCGCCCATAATGATGGTCGGAGCATCGGAACTGACATCCGAATATCGCGAGAGATACTCTTCCGCGGCGGCAATCAGCTTTGTGAAGTTGCCGCGCTTTGAGAACCATAGATCGCCGAAGAATACGCGTTTGTCATAGTCGAGCATTTCATAGTAAACGGAAATGTCGTTGCTGCTTTCATCACGCTCCGGAATGAGCCGCGTAATACGCGCCGGAATACTGACGGCGCCGACCGCGTTCAGTACGCTTACGCGCTTGTTGCCCTCCTGAACGTAGAATTTGTTCATATACTGGTAGCAGGTGATAGGTTCCCGAATACCTTCGGTATACTGCCATTCATAAACGCGCCTCCACTTAGAGGCGAACTCCGTATCGCTCTCCAAAAGCGGCGCGAAGTTGCCGGCAAACGCGTTGCTTCTACCCGCCGTCTTAGTGCCTGCGATAGCGCTCAGCGGAATCTCGTGAAAGCCGAGGCTGATTTCTCCGACGATAGCTACGCCTTTGAGCATATGGTCTAATGCCGGAAGGTAGCCGTTAGTCTCTCCGCGTTCGGTAACGTATTTGCGACCGAGTTTCCGTGCGGCAATATAGGCGTTTTTACTCTCGTCCATATGAGATTCCTTTCTGTTATGAGTTAAATATATCTTTTACCGCGGTGCGTTCGTAGAACAGGTCATTATAAGCGCAATTGATTATGCTGAAATGCCGCAAGTCTCTTCAAATAATCGCCTTGTAATAACATTGTAAATATCCCGGTCATAGTTAAATATTTATTTTCAGTGCGTGAATAAGCGGAGATCGGTGAAGCACATAGCGATTCCATAGCGATTGCAGGCGTCAATGACCTCAGCATCGCGAATGGAACCGCCGGGTTGAGCTATAAACTTAACGCCGCTTTGCGCCGCGCGTTCTACGTTGTCCGCGAACGGGAAAAACGCGTCGGAAGCCAAACACAGCCCGTCGCGAGTGGCTTGATTGCGGCGAAGCCATTCGTCCGCTTTCGCGCCCGCGATTTGAGTGCAAGCGAGCCGGGATTGCTGACCCGCGCCTACACCGATCGCCTGACCGTCCGTTGCGTATACAACGGTGTTGGACTGCGTGTATTTCGCGGTAATCGTTGCGACAAGCAAGTCGGGTTTAGCGTGTTCCGGAATAGTCGCGTTCGTAACGGTATTATTAAAAAGTTCCGGGGTAATCTTGCATGAATTTCTCGCCTGGGTGAGTGTGATTCCGTATACCTCGCGAGATTCAAGTTCCGGCGGTTCGTACAACGGATCAATCGCCAGCAAACAGTATTTGCCGCCGCGCTTCCCGCTGAGGATCTCCGCGGCTTCCGCGTCGTATCCCGGAGCGATTACTCCGTCTGACACCAATGGTTTGATTACCCGCGCCGTAGCGGCGTCGCAATAGTCGGAGAGCGCAATCCAGTCGCCGTAGCTGCTTACCGGATCGGTGTTCCGCGCGCGTCGGTACGCTTCGTCGAGTGTGTCGGACACCGCGGCTCCGGCCGGCGATACATGTTTGAGGCTTGCCGCCGCGAACTTGCCTGTCGCAACAGCAAGTTCTTTGACAAGCTGCCAACCGTTAAGGGCATCAAGCAGATTTATATACCCGGGCGTCCCGTTCACTACGGCGAATGGGAGCTGTCGTCCGGTTACCTCTGCTGATGCCGGTTTTTGATGAGGGTTAACACCGTATCTGAGTTCCATTGTGTGCCTCCGAGCGGCATTTTTGCCGCGTAAAGTGAAATCTTGTGATCATCGTTAAGCGCGTTCCATATGTCATTGGCAAACTCTTTAATGTCATTTGTAATAACGGCGGTTCTAATCGGTTCACCCGAAAAAGCCCGCGGCGATTCCGCGTTTCCGTCGTAAGTGCTGATGAAGCGAGCCTCCCCCGGGATGCGCGGATAGTTGAAGTAATACCGCGCTGATTTGCTGCCGATACCATTCGAGGCTTTGAGAATCGATATAGTGTACTCGTCCGGAAAGATCAGCGCGGAGATTCGCGGCGTACACAACTCGTCAGGTTCGTAATCCCATTTTGACAGCGTGTGTGACATAAACCCGCTCTGATTAAACAAAGCGTCAGTCTGAGTGCCGTTCGTCACTACCGCTGTCTGCCAATCGTAATCGTAACGTACCGCATTGTAGATCACCAAGGTCGGATCCAACAGTTTAGCGGGCTCAAATGCGCGTGTCTTGACCGTTCCGTCCGCGTCCTGTACGAAAATCCGATTGAGAGAGTTCTCGCTGCGCCCCATAATGAAGTACACGATGAAGCCGTGCTCACCGTCCGGAGTCGTACCGACCAGGATGCCGCGGCCGGGATATTTGTGTTCTTTAAGGTAATCTGTTAAGTTGGTAAGCATACTCTTCACCTCCGCTTTATAGTAAGCCCTCATTGCGCATTTGATTTTCCATTACCCTTATGTCGGTTTCGATGTCCAACGCGTCGTCACTGAACATAGCGTCCAACTGCTTGTTATATGCCGCTATAATATCATCCAACAGATCCTCTATACGCTTAACTGTACCCGAAACATTTTGACCGTCGACTTCGCTTACCGCCATACGGTCATAGGCGTTGAGCAGTTTAAGTGTTGTCGGCAAGTAGTATTTCAGGAACTTACGCGTCTTGGGAATATCGCGGGCATCTTCCTTGGCATTAGCTAAAATCTTGCCGGTAATCTCTTCAATCTTACAGATTTTAACCTCCACATCCTTATCGAGTATAGAACGCCGTATGCGTCCCATCTCCGACAGCGCCAGATTTCCCTCCTTAAGCAGCGCGTCAAGCTCCGGATTAATCGGCTCCGCAGCTTCCCGAGTTTCCGCTCCGACGGCATCCTCAGTATGCTCCGGAAGTTCCGGTTTGCCCCTGAACGCCCTCTCACCAAGCAGCCACGCCGCCACCGACAATATCCACGGATTGCACCACCACGGCAGCGATATCGGAATTACAAACACCGCCTCGCTAAGCGATGTCACCGCGAATACCGCCGCCGCGAGATAAATCGGGACGACCGAACCCTTTCTCTTCTTTTGTTTTTGATTGTCCTTCTGCGGCATTAGCTTTTAAGCTCACTCCAAAATTTATTGTACCACAGCAGTGTATCCGCGGGAAGCTCGGCAAATACTTCGCACTTGTCCAGGATTTCTTGCGGCGGGTAGACCACCGGATTGCTGCGAATATCTTCGTCCAATAGGTCGTAAACCTCTGCGGATGGACTGCCATAGCCTATTTCCTCAGCGTTGCGGAGCGCTATTTCAACATCGCACATAAAGTTGATGAATTTTTCCGCGTTCGCCTTATTCTTCGCTCCTTTAGGAACACACATAGCGTCAATGAAGATATTGGAGCCTTCTTTGGGTACTGCGAACCTCAAATCCGGGTTATTTTCCGCCATTGTCAAATAATCACCGGCGTAGTACGGAGCAAGCGCCGCTTCGCCGCCCTCCATCTTGTCAAAGACCTGATCCATCACATACGCCTGAAGAATGGGCTTCTGCTGAATCATCAGCTGCTCCGCCGCGTCAAGCTCCGATTGGTCAGTCGTGTTAAGCGAATATCCCAGGTACTTAAGCGCGATACCCAACGCGTCACGCGGATTATCGAACATCAGAATCTGACCCTCATACTTCGGATCAAAGAGTATGCCCCAACTGTCAACTGTATCGTCAACAAGCGTTTCGTTGTAGATTATACCGGTACTCCCCCACATATACGGAACGCTGTACTCGTTTGCCGGGTCAAATTCGCGATTGAGATATTGCGGGTCGATCTCAGACAGGTTCGGTATGTTGCCGAAGTCCAGCTTCTCCAACATATCCTCGGATATGAGCTGAGCAATCATATAATCCGACGGAATAATAACATCGTAGTCAGAACCGCCGCCTTTGAGTATGGTATACATACTCTCGTTGCTGTCAAAGACCTGATAGTTGACATCGATACCGTATTCGGTCTCGAAGTCGTCAAGAACGGATTCATCAATGTACTCACCCCAATTATATACGTTGACCTTGCCATTGGGAGTATCGGCTTTAGAGTTTCCGCACCCGGTAAAGAACGCGGCGACTAAAGTCAGTACCAATATAATTGTAATAGTTTTTTTCAATGTAGTACTCCTCACAAAATAGCTTTTAATTATTATCAGTCCTGTCACTTGAAGTAGTTCATCGGGTTTACAGCCGCGCCGTTAGTGTGAATCTCAAAGTGCAGATGGGGACCGGTACTTATCCCCGTTGAGCCGACCAACCCTATTACCTGACCCTGCGTGACGGAGTTCCCGACCTTACACGAGATTTTGCTCATATGCGCGTATACGGTATATCGCCCGTCGCCGTGGTTAATCATTACATAATTGCCGTAGCTTGAGCTGTATTCCGCAATGACGACCTTTCCGGAATCCGAAGCGTAGATATTACTTCCATGCTTTGCTCCGACATCGACCCCCTTGTGATAGGTGCTGGCGCCTTTCGTGGGACTGGCGCGCGCGCCGAATCCTGATGTTATAGTCGTGCTGTCAGACGGCCAAATAAATTGCCCGGTAGAAACGATGCTGCCGCCCGCCGCTTTCTCCGCCGCCTTACGCTGTTCTTCAAGCTTTTTAACAGTATCGGTAATTTTAGCGTCTACCGCGGCACGATCAGCCTCATATTGTTTGTTAAGCGCGGCAAGAGTCTCTTTATCCTCCATAAGACTTAGCATTAAAGCCTCAGCCTCGGCAATTTCGTCTTCCTTTTCGGCAATTTTCTGAAGTTGCAGCTCGCGATAGCTCTCAACCTCTGTCTTGATAGCCTCAAGCTCCGCCTTCTTGTCGGCGGTACTCTGTTTAGCGGCGCTGAGCCGGTCAACGACACTCTCGTCATAGCTCATAATCTCGCTGATGAAGTCAATGCGGCTCAATAGGTCGGCAAAACTGTTCGCCTGAAACAGAATGGAGTAGTATGAGATGTCTCCGTTCTCTTCCATAGCGCGGACACGCGCCTTGAAGATTTCAACCTGATGAAGCTCATCGTCGTAGGTCAGATCGTACTCCTGCTGCTTGATCGCGATTTCCTGCTCAATAACAAGGATTTGCTCACCGACGTTGATGATTTCGAGTTCTGTAAGCTCTATCTGTTGGTCGAGTGCCGCTTTCAGGGATCCGACTTCAGCGATTTGACCCGACAGCTCCTTAATTTGACTGCGGACGTCCTTTTGCTTTTCCGCGATTTCATTTTGCTGCTTTTTCAGCGAGCTAAGTTGGTCGCTAAGCGATGCCGCGCCTGCGGTAATATTGAGAATAACCGGCACAATCAAACCCAAAAGGAAAACAAGCGCAAGGATGATACAGACGACCGTAAAGCCGCGCTTTCGCCTTAATTTGACGTTTCGTTTCATTTGTATACTCCTGTTCTAAACTGTTACGCGCCTATGCTGCGTCAAATCTTCAGATACTGCCGTATCGCCGACAGGCTCCCGCCGACCCCGATTAAAAGTCCTACCGCCGCGAACGCTAACGCTACCGGCAGCGACAAAACCCCGAACGGCAGCAACGTTATGAACGGCAATACTTGGGATGCCGCCAATCGGCCGGTTGCGAAATTATAGAGAAATGACTGCGCGATAACCGCAATGCCGGAACCGGCTAATCCGAGTACAATGCCTTCTATTATGTACGGTGTGCGGATAAAGCGTCCTGTCGCGCCTATCATTCGCGTGATGGCAATTTCCTCGCGCCGGCTGAACGTGCTTAATTTAATCGTGTTTGACATTATAAACAAAGATACAATAAAGAGGATTACAATAAGCGCGCCGCACACAAGGGTTACGATGTTGCGCAAGGCTACAAATCCCCTTGAGATTTCTAAATGCGCGTTGATCTTCACAATGCCCGAAATATTTGCCAGCGAGTTCTGCGCTACATCGGTGTAGGCAATGTCATAAAGCGATATTTCATAACGGTCACGGAAAACGGATTCATCAATTTCATCGAACAGGCGATTATCGCGATGCTGCTCCATAAAAGATTCCAGCGCCTCTGCGCGGGAGATGAAGTGAGCCTCACGAATGTTATCGATCTTCTCAATTTCCGGCTGAATTGCGCGAGCCTGCTCGTCTGAATAGGTCTCGTTGATAAAAACAACTATTTTATTCTGCTGCTCTAAGGCGGCGATAATGCTGTCAATGTTCACCGATAACAGGGAAAAACTCCCGGTAATCAGCAGGCAGGCGGCTATGACCAAAACGCTCGCGAAGGACATAAACCCGTTAATGAACATTCCCGAAATTCCCTCGCGGATACTGTATGCTATTTTACTCGCCAATCTGTCCATCATCAATATCCTCCTTTGCCGTGGGTTCGGTATCCTCAGGTTTAAGCGCGGAATCGAGGTCACGCGTCGGGGCTTCGGCGGCGATTTCCGCGTTAGTACCCGGTTCAATGGATTCTGCGGGAACCTCCGAGTCTGTGCGTTCCCGAGGTTCCGCGTCGTAATCGCGGGGCGGATCCGTAATTTCCGCGGGTTCCGCGGCAGCAAGTGATTCGGGCGCGGTCTCTTCGACGGGCGGGAAAACTACACCCGATTGATCGGCAGTTCCGGCGAGCGTAGATATATCAGCGGTATCTGTAAGCATACTGTCCAGCATTGCCTGTACGAATTCTTTAACAGCGTCAATATTGGGCTCAATCGGTCGAATCGGCTCATCGGAGTTAAGTGCATCTTCAATAGGGTCGTCTGTCGTTTCCGGCTCGGATGGGATATCCGCGGCGGGTTCCTGACCGGTGACAGCAGGGAGTTCATCGGATCGCGGCAGCGGCGTTTCAACGGCGGGTTCAGGCTCGGGATCCGGTTCCGGCGGCATATACTCGCCGATACTGTCACGAATTATGATGCCGTCGTCTATCGCCACTACACGCTTCCTCATACGGTCAACCAACGATTTTTCGTGCGTCACAACTAAAACCGTTGTGCCCTCTTGGTTAATCTGTTCAAGGAGTGTCATAATCTCTAAGCTGCGCACGGGATCAATGTTTCCGGTAGGTTCGTCAGCGATGATAATTTTAGGGTTATTTACGAGCGCGCGGGCGATAGAAACGCGCTGCTGTTCTCCGCCCGAAAGTTCCCCGGGATACATATGCTCATATCCCGACAGTCCGACCAACGCCAGTTTTTCCGGCACTTGCCGGGAAATCTCTTTATTGCTTTTGCCGATTACACGCGCCGCGAGCGCAATGTTATCGTACACGGTCTTCTTATCTATCAGACGGAAGTCCTGAAAAATAGTGCCCAGTGTTCTGCGTAGTTTAGGTAAATGGCGGTGCTTAATCTTGCCTATATCGAAATTGTTTACCATAACAGCGCCTTGTGATGGTCTTATCTCGCCGGTAATGAGCTTCATAATCGTACTCTTACCGCTTCCGCTCGGACCGACAAGGAATACGAATTCTCCTTCCTCTACGCCGAAACTTATTCCGCGCAGGGCATCGGTTCCATTCTCATAGCTTTTGAATACATTTGTAAATTGTATCATAGTCAGATAATTTATCCAACCGGCTTCGCGGAATAGCCCGCGCCGCCGAGTCTCCTTTATTTTTACCCGCGTGACGCCAAGTAGCGGCGAATCATCAGCGCAACCTTGAATATAATCGCGTGGTCGAATTCCCTGATGTCAAGTCCGGTGATTCTTTTAATCTTCTCTAAGCGGTAAACGAGCGTGTTGCGGTGTACGAACAGCTTTCGCGAGGTCTCCGAGACATTCAGATTGTTGTCAAAGAAGTGGTTTATAGTGTGCAGGACTTCGGACTCCAAATCTTCAATGGAGCTTTTCTTGAAAATCTCCGCAAGGAAGCGTTCGCAAAGCGTGCGCGGCAGCTGATATATTATGCGCCCGATGCCGAGGTTATCGTAGCGCGTAATCGTCTTCTCATCTGAGAATACCTTGCCGATTTCAATAGCAACCTGAGCCTCCTTATAGCGTTCGGGAAGGTCGCGCAGAGTTTTCGCGGTACTACCGATACCAATGATAGCCGTGACCATAAGCTCATCACGCAGCGCGTTGAGAATGCTCTGCGCGATTGACTCGTATTCGTCGCCCTCCGTGTCGAACTCCTCAGATGGTTCGGGATCAAAAGACTTAATCAGCACACAGTCGCTGTCGTTGATGCTAAACGCAAAATCCTTGTTCCTGTCCGGAAACATTCCGGAAAGCAAGTCGGCGACATAACTTTCCTTGTATTCTGACTCCTGGCGAACAAGGAACACGGCGCGGCGTTCTTCCAAAGGAAGCCGAAGCTCAACCGCTTTAGCATAGGTTTCACTAAGCAGCGTGTTGTCGGAAATCAGATTCTTCAGGAACAAAGATTTGTCTATGCTGTCGGTCGCGTGCCGAATACTTTCACCCACCAAGATGGCGGTAAGTCCGGCAACGGTTTTCGCGATTTCGTCTTCGCCCTCAACAAAGACGGAATACCCTAAATCCTCATCGTCCGAGAAATAGTCCACCGAGCGGAACGTGTATCCGTCAAGCCGCAAAAATTCCTCATAAGCGTTCGCAAGTGTGTCGGAGGTGTTAGCAAACCGGTTCGGCGCGGATGGAGTGTTGGCGGCAATGGTGTGACCATTGCCGTCAACTATGCCCAGTATCCTGTCAGTAGAGAAGCCGCATTGCTCCACCAAGCGTTCAAGCAATTTATTCATAATATATCCCCTTTCGTATCGCGATAATCGCCGGTAAGCGGTGAAATGCCGTAACCAACGATGTAGACAGCATTACATTGTGTATTATAGCACTTCTTTGCGGTATTAGCAAGCACTTTTTTTCGCGGGTGCTGTTTCCGGGCAAATCAGCGCCGCGTATTTATGTTGACGCGCTTAACAGGCACCTAATCGGACTACAAATACAAAACACGCCGAACGCGCAAAGCGGAGGAGTTTTCACTCCCCCGCTTTGCTGATTTACGCGCCGTTACGATTGCGACCTATTCCGCTGTATACCGCCGAAGGATCGCCGCGACCTCGCTGCGCTTGACGTTGTCGCCCGGGCGAAGTCCGCTCGCGTCGCCTTGCAGTATGCCGCGCCCGACCGCCCACGCGACCGCGTCTCGCGCCCAGTCGGAGAT
>JAITKN010000020.1 GCA_031278415.1 Oscillospiraceae bacterium | reverse complement strand
CCGGCGAGAAAAGAGTTATTTTTGAGTTAAACATAACTCTTGCTTTTCGCTGTCGAGTGTGTTATAATGCGTTTCAGCGACAAAGAACGAGTGAGGTGAAGGGAAATGAAAGCGATAGCTAAGCCGTTTGTGAAGTGGGCGGGAGGCAAATCTCAAATACTCTCCGAAATCCGCGCCAAATATCCGTTTGGGGTCGGCAAAGCCATAACGAAGTACGCCGAGCCGTTTATCGGCGGCGGCGCGGTTCTGTTTGATTTATTGAGTTGCTATGAAATCCAAGACGTCTACATAAGTGATATAAACCGCGAGTTGATTCATACGTATACAATTATTCGTGATAGCGTGAGCGAACTTATAAGCTCATTAAGCGAACTTGAATCCGAATATTTACCCGCGGACGATGAAACTCGCAAGGCTATATACTACGCCAAACGTAACCGGTTTAACGAGCTGAAAGCGGGCGGCGATGTGAGCGTCGAACTTGCCGCGCTGTTTATATTCCTCAACCGCACTTGTTTTAACGGGTTGTACCGCGTAAATGCCAAAGGCGGTTATAATGTGCCGCAAGGCAGCTACAAGAACCCTAAAATTTGCGACACGAACAACCTCCTCGCCGTTTCAGCGGCGTTGCGGGGTGTAACAATAGTGTGCGGCGATTACAAGCTCTCGCGTGAGTTTATCGACGAACGCACGTTTGCGTACTTTGATCCGCCATATCGTCCGCTTACCGCAACATCGAACTTCACCGCCTACGCGCAGGACGGCTTCGGCGACGAACAGCAGATCGAACTTGCGCGGTTTATCGACGAGATGAGCGAGCGCGGCGCGTGGATTGTCGCAAGCAACAGCGATCCCAAAAACGCCAACGAGAGCGACAACTTCTTTGACGTTCTCTACGCCAAACACGCGATTATGCGCATTGATGCGACGAGAGCGATTAGCTCGGTCGGCAGCAGCCGCGGCTGCGTTCGCGAGTTGCTGATAGCAAGAGCTTGAGAAGTTCAATTATTAACGGTATTGTCTTATTGCAACCTATTTTGATCGGCTTCACACCTTATATCCGGATTTAAGACACGGAAGTTTGGCGTCGAGCGAAATGACTGTTTGCGAAACGGGTTATTGGGTCGGACGGATAACTGTATTTATGAACTACCTACTCGCTGTAAAAGAAGGGAAGACTAATGCGTGACTTTACATCGTGGCTCGCTGCGTTCCGCGAGAGCATATCCGATTACGGATATTACGCCGACTTTAAGAAAATCCACCGCAACGCGGATAAAATCAAGGTCGAGCTCAACATACTCAACTCGCTGATTGGTTCCGAAAACATTGAGGCTGACTTCGCCGCGCTTGTGGAGCGTTACCCGGAAACGCTGAAATGTATTCCGATTCTGCTGGCTGTTCATAAGCGCGAAATTTACGCAATTGACAGCGATGGGGAATTTCGCTATTCTTTCCGTAACGCCAATTACCCCATAGAGCAGTACAAGGTATTTATGCGCAAAACCGGACTGTTTGATTTGATTGAAAATCACATAATCGCCAGTCTCGTTGACTATGCCACAGGTGTTGAAACGGGGCTTGACAGCAACGGCCGCAAAAATCGCGGCGGTCATCTTATGGAGAATCTCGTGGAAGCGCATTTGAAAAAATCCGGCTTCGTATACGGCGATACCTATTTCAAGGAAATGCGTATTGCCGAGATAGAGGCAAAATGGAACATTGATCTATCAGCATTAAGCAATGGCGGCAAAACCGTTAAGCGCTTTGATTTTGTGGTTAAGCCGGGCAATACGATTTATGGCGTTGAAACGAATTTTTACAGCAGTAAAGGCTCAAAACTGAACGAAACGGCGCGAAGCTATAAGACGATTGCGCTTGAAGCGCGTCAAATTGACGGCTTTGAGTTCGTCTGGTTTACTGACGGCAGAGGTTGGAACAAAGCAAAACATAACCTCGAAGAAACCTTTGACGTTATGGAGCATATCTACTGCATATCCGATATTGAGGCCGGCGCAATACGGCGTATTTTCGTATGACTATCAAGAAGTGGGAACCGGATAATTTCGAGCTTGAAATGAACACCGTATGGTCGTTTCCGGAGCGCGGAAATTGGGCGACGCATGACGTATCGCGGTAATTGGTCGCCGTATATCCCGCGCAATTTGTTATTACGCTACTCAAAAGAAGGTGAACTCGTGCTTGATCAATTCGCGGGCGGCGGGACGACACTTGTTGAAGCGAAGCTGCTCGGTCGGCATATCATAGGCGTTGATATTAACCCTGCCGCGTTGGAGCGTTGCCGTGAAAAGACGGCGTTCGATTATCCCAATTCGGGGAGTGTCGTTATTCGTCAAGGCGACGCTCGCAATCTCTATTTTATTCACGACGGAAGCGTAGATTTTATCTGTACACACCCGCCCTATGCCGACATAATCCATTACAGCGACGGTATAGACGGAGACCTCTCTAACTATGGCGCGCGCGAGTTCTCGGAGCAGATGAAAGTCGTCGCCGCAGAGTGTCTTCGGATACTGAAGCCCGGCAAATTCTGCGCGATACTTATGGGCGATACTCGCAAGAAAGGTCACGTTGTACCGATGAGTTTTGACATAATGAAGATGTTTGAAAGCGCAGGATTCGCATTGAAAGAGATTATCATCAAGGAACAACACAACTGCAAGGCAACGGGCTACCGGAAAACGAACAGCGTTAAATATAATTTCCTACTGTTGGCACACGAGTATCTGTTCGTGTTTCATAAATAGACCTCCTCGGAAACTGTGCCTGATTTCGTCGTCATCCCTTGCGGTATCTATATACAGCGGCGGTCGTCCGCCTTATTATACGCAGTTTCCGAGGAGGTCTATTGAAATCACGCGGAAGATACGGCTCCATTTACGACGATGCCGAACGACATTACAATGCTGCCGCGATACCACAGCGGCGCACGGAAAGATAAGCAAGTGAGTTCACCAACCACGCGAACGCATACACTAACAACAGCTCGCGCTTATAGCCGCGTCCGCAAACGGCGCGAAGTTTGCCGACCGCTTGTTTTTTTACTCGGATGTGCCGCCGGCCTTCGTTTCCTCGATAATCTTCTGCTGAATGTTCCCCGGAGCGTCCTCGTAACGCGCAAAATCTAACGTAAACCCGCCGCGCCCCTGCGTCATCGAGCGCAAGTCGATCGCGTAGGCGGACATCTCCGCCATCGGCACCTCCGCGTCAATTTCCTGCTTGCCGTTGCCAATCGGATTCATTCCCAGTACCCTGCCCCGCCGCTTATTAAGGTCGCCGATTACATCACCCATATAGGAATCGGGAACAGTCACCTTAAGTGAGCCGATAGGCTCCAAAATTACAGGACTTGCCTTAGGCAGACCCTCTTTATACGCAATACTCGCGGCAAGTTTGAACGCCATTTCGGAACTGTCCACAGGGTGATAACTTCCATCTACTAATGTCGCCTTTAAGAACACAACAGGATAGCCGGCAAGCACGCCCTTAAGGGCACTTTCGCGCAGACCTTTCTCTACCGCGGGGAAGAAATTCTTCGGAACGCTTCCGCCGAAAACGGTTTCTTCAAAAGTGAGATCTTCAGTCTCGCCGGGCTCGAATATGATTTTCACATCACCGAACTGACCATGCCCTCCGGACTGCTTCTTATGACGTCCCTGAATCTGGTCTGTTTTCTTGCGAATAGTCTCGCGGTACGGCACCTTAGCCGGAAAGAGTTCCGTCTCTACCCCGAATTTATTTTTCAAACGCGATGTGATAACGTCAAGCTGAATATCTCCCATCCCCGAAATTACCATCTGATGAGTTTCCGTGTTATTCTCAACGATAAAGGTTAAATCCTCCTCGTTCATACGCGCCAGACCCTGCGCGATTTTGTCCTCCTGCCCTTTTGTCTTAGGCGCAATTGCCATAGAGTATACGGGACGCGGATATTGTGTCGCAGGATATTCCGCGGTTGATTTGGGGTCGCGGAGCGTATCATTTGTTTTCGTGTCGGCAAGTTTAGACACCGCGCCGATGTCCCCGCAATCTATGGATTTGACCTCAATTGTCTTTTTGCCTTGCGTATAATAAATATGCCCAAATTTTTCCTGTGTGCCTGTACGAACGTTAGTGAGCGCCATATCCGCGGAAACCGTGCCGCTCATAACTTTGAAGTATGTAATTTTGCCGTACTGGTCGCTTGTTGTCTTGAACGCGAATACCGAGTTCAGACCCTCTGACGTCTCCGGTTCCGGAAGTAAGTTAACAGCCATATCAAGCAGCCGCATCGTACCCGAACCGGTAAACGCGGAACCGCAGCAAACCGGTACAATAGATCCGTCCTTTACGCCTAAGCTAAGTCCGGTAAACAATTCTTCCTGAGTAAACGCCTCGCCGGCAAAGTATTTTTCCATAAGATCTTCGCTGCTTTCCGCCACACCCTCAGCCAGAAATGTGTACATCTCGTCAACTATCGCTTTGTGGTCGTCCGGAATTTCCGTTTCCGTAGGCTTACCGTTAACCGGAACATACGCTTTCTTCGCCGCTACGTCAATTACACCGGATGGCTTCCCGTCATTAAGCAGCGGCAGCGCGACCGGACAAACTCCGTGCCCGAATTTCTCACGCAGCTCGTTATAAATCGCGTTAAAGTCGGCATTCTCTTCGTCAAGTTTAGAGATATAGAACATCCTTGCCTTACCAAGCTCCGCCAGACGCTCCCACGCCCGCTCGGTCCCTACTGAGATCCCTCCCTTCGCCGTCTGAACGATAACGCCGGCATCACATACGCTCAGCGACTGCAAAACCTCTCCGGCAAAATCGAAGAAGCCCGGAGTGTCAATAAAATTAAGCTTAACCCCGTTGTGCGTCGTATGAGCTAACGCCGCTGAAATGGAAATGCCGCGCTTAATTTCCTCCGCGTCAAAGTCCGCGACTGTGTTTCCGTCCGCGACCTTCCCCAGCCGGTCAGTTTGTCCCGTCAAATGCAGAATGCTCTCAATAAGACTCGTCTTACCTGCCCCATTATGCCCAAGCAAGGCGATGTTGCGAATTTTGGTTGCCATAGTTCTCTTCCTTTCGTACCTTTCACATTGAGAACAGTATACACCATAGCTTAAAAAAAGGCAAGCGTTTTTTGAAAATTATCTTGAAGCGGTAAAAAGCAATGTACAGCTGAGCAGTAACAATCGCGGCAACAGGCGGACAGGTGAGCAGCCGCGCGAAGTTTACAGATCCCACACTTTTGTAATATCCCCCGCGCCGATTGTCATCACCAAATCGCCGGGCCGGGCAAGCTCGCTCAGACGCGCTTTTACCTCCGGCAGAGTTTCGCAGAACTCCGCTTCGGGAATAAGCGCCGCCAGATCGCGGGACGAGATTCCATACACGTTATCTTCGCGAGCGGCATAAATCTCCATTAAGATTGCCTTATCCGCGAGTTTCAGTGCCACCGCGAAGTCACCGAGAAGCGCCTTGGTGCGCGTATAGGTATGGGGTTGGAACGCGGCGATTACTCGCTTATAAGGTAAGGTTTTTGCCATCGTCAGCGTCGCGGAAAGTTCGCCCGGGTGATGCGCGTAATCATCGTAGAACGCCGCGCCGTTAAGCTCGCCCTTGTACTCAAACCGCCGCTTCACTCCCGTAAACTGTTCCAACGCGCGCTTGATGTCCACCTTGCGGATACCGCAATGTTCCGCGGCGGCGGCGGCGGCGGCGGCGTTTAGGCGATTGTGCGCGCCGGGCACTTTAAGCGTAACATCCTTGATGTTTGCGGTATCGTAATTGCGGATAACGAACCCGGCGCTGTCCGCGAATGCTTCAAACACGCTCTTGTACGCCTCGAAGGTCGGATAGCAGTCCGGGTGGTCATATTCTATATTGAGTATGAGCGCGATGTCCGGCTTAAAAAACCTGAACGAATTCGCGTATTCGTCGGCCTCCGCGATAAAGTCCTCGCTCTTTCCCATTCGGTGGTTGCCGTTAATCAGCGGAAAAGTCGCGCCGACCATCACGCTTGGATCGCGCCCCGCCTCTATAAAAATCTGAGCTAACATCGCTGTCGTGGTGGATTTACCGTGAGTGCCCGCAACGCAAATCGTATTGCCGTATTCCCGCGTAATCAGTCCCCAAACCTCAGCGCGTTCCATAAGCGGCAAGCGCAAGCGGCGAGCCTCAATAACTTCGGGATTATCCTCGCCTGCCGCCGATGTGCGAATTACATAGTCCGCTCCGTGAACATTCTCCGCCTTGTGTCCGTCAATACTCCAGTCGCTGCCCGTTATAATCGCGCCGTACTTGTCGCGAAGCGCTTCGGCCAGCGGCGCCATCGAAACTCCGCAAATGCCTATCAGGTGTACTCGTTTATTTTTGAATCGCCGCATATTGATCTCCGTTTGATTTAATATGGCTATTATAAACCCGCCGCCGCGAATTGTAAAGTGAATTTTGTCAAAATTTCACGGCGCGTAACAGATTATTGATTCCCCTGACTAAATCCAAAGATCAAGCGACCGTTTTCCGCCGCCTTTTGCAGCCTTTTCTCTTATGGTTTG